>DATARJ010000158.1:0-3720 GCA_036264205.1 Methylocella sp. | reverse complement strand
AAGACGCGCAGCATTCGGTCACCTATTACGCCGTCGTCGACAAAGTCGCCCCGCGTCTTGCCTGGCTGTCGATGAAGCCGATTACCGGGCGCACGCATCAATTGCGTGCCCATGCAGAGGCGATCGGCCATCCGATCATCGGCGATCGCAAATACGCGATGTCCAGCAGCGATCCGCGCCGCAATGACTCATTGCGAACGATACCCGGTGCGGTCGACCGCAAGCTGCATCTTTTGGCGCGGCGGTTGATTCTGCCGCATCCCGGTGGCGGCACGCTCGACGTCACCGCGCCCTTGCCGGAGCACATGCGGCGCTCGTTCGACATGTTTGGCTTCGACGTGAAACGCTACGATCCGATCGAGAACGCGCCTGAGTGAATGTCGGCTCACGCAGCGCCCGTGTCCGGCTCGACCAGGCTCAAACGGGTGAGATCGGCGACCGGCCGCCTTTGATCGTCGAGCGTGACCGCTTCGGCATAGCGCATTCCGAATAAGACATCGACGGGGGTATAAACGCGCATGTCATGGACAAAGGCGCCAATTGCGTGGTCGCGTGCCTCGATGGTCAGAAAGAGGAGTGCATCGCACTCCTCCATCCGCTCGGCGTTGTAGCCGGAAAGCGGACTTTTTTCGTCGATTTCGTGCATCACGGTCCAAGTCAAGGGGAACAAAGAGAGACTCGCGTTCGACAGAGAGAGGTCGTGCAAGCGGCGCAGCGAATGGCCTTCCGCGCTTTCCTCGAACAACACCACGCCGAGCCGCGCCGTGGCATTGGTCAGCAAGGTTAGGCGCCCATTGGCGATGCGCACCATCAAGGCCGGCGAGCCATTATGGCTCGTGACCACAGCCCGATCGGCAAAGAGTATTTTCGGTCTCGGTTTCGAAAAGCGGACGAACAAAAGACCGGTCATGATCGCGGTGAAGACCATGCCGCAGACGATTTCAATCGCTGAAACAACGTGGCCATAGAGCGTCGCCGGAGCCATGGTTCCGTAACCGACGGTCGCCAGAGTCTCGAGGCTGAAGAAGAATGCGTCGGAGAACGAGCCCGGCCGCATATTGGCAACGCTGCCTGGCGACGCGAGGTAGAGCACGGCAAACACGACATTGATGCCGAGTTCCAAACCGATAAAGGCGAGCGCGAATTCCTTCCAGCTCATTTCGATCGCGAGATGATAGGGATCGCTGAAGGCGTAGCGCGACGCGCCGCGCTTGATGAGTTCGGGCGCGCCGGTGCTGACACGCATCGTCGCGTCGCCTTTCATGCGCTTTTTTTGCTCGGGCACGATGCGCTTCAAGCCAGGATCTCCTTTGTTACGCGGCAGCAGCGCCCATTTCCGACGCGGGCTGCCGTGGCGGGCAGTATATTTGCGTAAACCATCCACGCCGGATCACGCGATGACATCGAGAAAACAGCGGCCCTGCCTGTCCTCCGTCTCGACGATCCAAACATCCGGATCGAAATTGATTTGGCGGCCGAGTTTATGTTCGGCTTCGGCCGGATCGATCCAGGGGTCGCGATGAAGCCTCGCGAAAAGCCGGCCTTGGCCATCCTTCACTTCGCTCTGCGGCGCCGGTCCGAACAACGCGACGAAACCGTCGAGCCTGTCGATCTTGACAAAAATCGCGCCGGCCTCGGCCGCGCCGCGCCGGCGCAATACGGCGGAGGCGCCTTCATGCGCGCAGTGTCGGAGATAGGCCGCCACCCAAAAGTCGGCGCGTAACCGCATGCCTTATGACCGGCTATCGGGCGCGCGGCGGGTTACAAGAGTAGATGCCGCGACGGCGGCGGGACGGGCAGACCGCGCCGCGTCGATGAGGGAGATCACCTCATCGAGGAGTTCGCGGACATCCTGATGCGACTGATTTCTGAATACGACGCGGCTTCCCGTGCTGAGCGGTCCCATCAGCGCGCCGCTCGCCGGCACGGGTGCCGCGTCGAGGATTTCGTCCGGATTGATGGCGACGGGGGAACCGTCTGGGCGCGTTAATCGCACGAATGACATTGGGCGTCCTTCTCCTCCTTGCGGCCGGCGGTCTGGCCGTACGATAATGCAACGAATTGTTAGGACGGACGGGTGGTATGATCAAGCATGACCATTTCTCGCGCCACGGGGGCGGCGAGCGCCTTCCCTAAATTTTTGCCAGCCGATCCTGAACTTGCGGCGCAGACGCGAGACTGGCTCGCCCATCTTACGGGCGAGCGACGCGTTTCGCCGCATACGGCGGCCTCCTACGCGCGCGACCTGCGGCAATTCTTGCACTTCGCGGCAATGCATTTCGGCGAACCTGCCTCCCTTGCCACGTTCGCGAATCTCGCGCCTTCGGATCTGCGCGCATTTCTTGCGGCGCGGCGGGGGCTTGGCGCGGGCAGCCGGTCGCTTCTGCGCCAGCTCGCGGGCCTGCGCTCCTTTGCGCGCTACCTTGAACGCAATGGCAAGGGCAAGGCGCTCGCCTTCGCGGCGCTGCGTCCGCCAAAGATCAAGCGGGGCCTGCCAAAGCCATTGAGCATCGATGCAGCACGCCAGGTGGTTCGCGTGGACGCTCGGGCCGGAGACAACCGGCCCCAATGGATTATTGCGCGCGATGCCGCGGTTTTGAGCCTGCTCTATGGCGCGGGCCTGCGCATTTCGGAAGCCTTGGCGATCAAGCGCTCCGAGGCGCCGGTTGGCGCGCGCGACGTTCTGACGGTCACCGGCAAAGGCCAAAAGACCCGCGGCGTGCCCATCATCGCGCCGGTCGGCCTAGCAATCGAAGCTTACCTCGCGCTTTGCCCCTATTCGCTGGCGCCCCAAAAACCCCTGTTCCTTGGTGCCAAGGGTGGGCCGCTTGGCCCACGCATCATCCAACTCGCGGTCGCGCGCTTGCGCGGCGCGCTGGGGCTTCCCGATGGCGCGACGCCGCACGCGCTGCGCCATTCCTTCGCCACGCATCTTTTGGAGCGCGGCGGCGATCTCCGCGCGATCCAGGAGCTTTTGGGCCACGCCTCGCTCTCGACGACCCAAATTTATACCGCCGTGGATAGCGCAAGGCTTCTCGAAGCCTACCGCTCCGCGCATCCGCGCGGCCGGTGAGAAGCGCGCGGTGCGGAGGGGAGAAGGTTGACGGCGTTATGCCATACCTTGTAGAACCGTCGCTGTTGCTCTCCACAGCTGCCGCACAAGGCGTCCGGCCGCTCCAAGGGAGAAGCTTCATGATCACACGGCGCGGTTTGCTGGAAGCAGCGGGCGGGGCTCTGGCGTTCGGGGGCGGGAGCTCGTTTCCGGCATGGGCGGGCGGCGCCGGGTCAACAAACAGCGGTCTCCTCTGGCTCTCGCCCTTGCTGCCCGAGGGCACGCGCGCGAATGCGGCCCTCGATAGTCTCGCTGGCAAAAAGCCGCTGATCCGGCTGACCAGTCGGCCGCCCAAGTACGAGGCGCCGCTCGCGTATTTGCGCACCCCTATCACCCCCAACGACGAATTTTTCGTCCGCTACCATCTCACCGACATTCCGCAAGTCGACGCCGCTACATGGAAGCTGAGTGTCGGCGGGGAGGGCGCCAATACCGATGTCGCAATCGGCCTCGACGTCTTAAAGAAGCTGCCGGCCTTCGAAGTCACCGCGGTCTGTCAATGTGCGGGCAGTCGCCGGGGACTGTTTCAGCCCCATGTCGCCGGTGTCCAATGGGGCTATGGCGCGATCGGCTGCGCGCGCTGGAAAGGCGCCAGGCTCAAGGATGTG
>DATARJ010000157.1:0-3965 GCA_036264205.1 Methylocella sp. | reverse complement strand
CGGAAGCCTAGCCAGTTAGCGGATGGCGGGCAAGCGAGTGCTAAGCGAAGGCGCGACAGGAATGGCGAAACTGTTCGGTATTAAAATTGTTGGGTGTGAGCCAAACCCGCCGCAGCAAAGGTTTACCATGACTCAGTGACGTTACGATCACCGGCCAAAAATTCGCCCCACTTGTGGCAATTACGCCACAATGTTTCATGGAACCTGTTAACTGTGATTTCCGCGCATTATACCTGTCTTTGGCCGCAGGATGTAAGCGGGTTTGTGGGATTGGTTGCGTCACCGTCCCCGTAGGGCGGCCAGCACGGACGCGGAGGCGCGGCCGTTGGGCGACAAGCCAGACCGGGATTGAAAATCCGAAATCGCCTGTTTCGTCTTGGTCCCGACGACGCCATCGGCCTTGCCGTCGAGATCGTAGCCGCGCCGCATGAGAAGCGTCTGCATCTCCCGGCGGTCCGCGCGGGAGAGGCCCGGGTCATTCGTCGGCCACCCTGTGACGAGACCGTGCCGCCCGCGCAGCCGGTCGGACAAAAGCGCGATCGCCAGCGCATAGGATTCCGCCGCATTATAGGAATAGATCGCATCGAAATTGCGGGTGACAAGAAAAGCTGGTCCGGCCGGGCCGGCGGGCAGCAGCAGCCCCGCGCTCCCGCCACCCGGAAGCCCCCCGCCGTCGATGCGTGTAACACCCCGCGCGGCCCAGGCGGCCATCGGTTGCTTGCGGGTCCGCCCGGAGGGACCGGCATAATGCTCCGGCAGGCGGACCTCGAACCCCCATTCGCCGCCGGGGGCCCAGCCGCTCTTGCGCAAATAGGCGGCGGTCGAGCCGAGTGCGTCGGGGACGGAATTGATGAGGTCCTTGCGGCCATTGCCCTCGAGATCGACGGCGACCCGCAGGAAGGTCGAGGGCATGAACTGGGTGTGGCCGAACGCCCCCGCCCAGGACCCGTTGAATTGGGCGGGATCGATATCGCCGTGCTGAATGATCTTGAGGGCGGCGAAGAACTCGGACCGGAAATAGGCCTGCCGCCTGCCGCCGCAGGCCAGCGTTGCGAGCGATTGCACCACCGGGCGCGTGCCAAAGCTTCGGCCATAATCGGATTCCACGCCCCAGACGGCGGTGAGCGTCGCCGGGTCCACCCCGAACCGGCTTTGCGCGAGCGCGAGCGCCTGGCCCCAGCGCGCCATCATCGCGCGGCCATCGTTCACTCTTTCCTCGTCGACAAGGCCGGCGAGATAGTCCCAAATCGGCGTCTTGAATTCCGGCTGGACCTCGGCCATCGCCAACACGTCGGGATTGGGCGTGAGCCCGTGCGTCGCTTGGTCGAAAGTGGCGACATCGACGCCGCCCGCTTGAGCCGCGCCGCGAAGTCCCGCGAGGCAGTCGGAAAAGCCGGCGGCGCCAGCTTGGGTGGTCGCGAGAAGGATGAGCCAGGAAGCGAGGCAAGCCGAAGTCCGCCGCGTCGCGCGAGCGTCGGGATTGAGCAAGGCGTTTACCTTCCTGTCGAGCAACCGTTTCCGATCATGGCGTAGCGAGGCAAGGCCATGTTGGCAAGCATTCCCCATAGCGGCGGGAATCAGGCGGCAAGTAGGCGCTGCACCTCGTTCACCAGGTCTTTCAGATGGAAGGGTTTCGACAGGATCTTGGCCTGTGGCGGAGCGTTGTTATCCGGGTTGAGCGCGACCGCCGCGAAGCCGGTAATGAACATCACCTTGATGTCGGGGTCGAGTTCGGTCGCCCGGCGGGCCAATTCGATCCCGTCCATCTCCGGCATGACAATATCGGTGAGAAGCAATTCGAACGGCTCCTCGCGCAATCTATGGTAGGCGGACATGCCATTGTCGAACGAGGCGACCTCATAGCCCGCGTTCTGCAGCGCCTTGCCGAGAAAGCGGCGCATGTCGCGATCGTCCTCGGCCAACAGGATCTTGCGATTGATTGGAATAGACGTCTCGTGCATGGGGTCCTCGCAGCTTTTGCCATCAAACCGCCGGCCGGGTAAAAATCGAGTGAAAATTACCAGATTTTGCTTTATCCATTAATTTTTTCGAAACAGGCTAGCGGTTCGCGATAGGACTGGACAGAATGCGATGGCCTTGACAGATTGGCTGGCTTCCATGGGCTTCGGACGCGGACGGCGGGGCGAGGAAAGCTTTATGACTTCAAAGCTGTCCGGCCCGGCTTCCGCCCTGGACGCACCGGCGAAGGTTCATCAACCGCACGAGCCGGAACTCGATCCACCGTTCGAGGTGGTGGAACCGGCACGCCTTTCCTGTCCGCTGGTTTTTTCTTCGCCCCATTCCGGTAATGTTTATCCTCGCCGTTTTCTCGAAGCCGCGAGACTCGACGAAGGGATGCTGCGCCGCTCGGAGGACGCTTTCGTCGATGCTTTATTCGGCGGGGTGGCGGCGCTGGGCGCGCCCCTCATCAAAGCCCGGTTTCCGCGCGCCTATCTCGATCTCAATCGCGAACCCTACGAGTTGGACCCGCGAATGTTCGAGGGACGGCTGCCGGCTTTCGCTAATACGCGCTCGTTGCGTGTCGCCGGAGGGCTTGGAACAATCGCGCGTGTCGCTGGCCAGGCACAAGAGATTTACGCGCACCGCGTGCCTGTCCAAGAAGCGATTGAAAGAATCGAGAAACTCTACAAACCGTATCACGCGTGCCTGCGCGGGCTCGTCGACCGGGCGCGGCAAAGGTTTGGCATCGCCGTTCTCGTCGATTGCCATTCCATGCCTTCTGGCTCGCTGCGCGCCAACCAGCCTTCGTGGGCCGCAACTATCGAAATACCGCAAAGGCCGGATTTCGTCGTGGGCGATCGCTATGGAACGAGTTGCGCCACGGATTTCGTCGATGCCGTCGAATATGAGCTGCGCCGCCGCGGCTATGGTGTGCAGCGCAACAAGCCTTACGCCGGAGGCTTCATTACCGAGCATTATGGCAATCCCGCAAACGATTGCCATGCGATGCAAATCGAAGTGAGCCGGAACCTCTATATGGACGAGCGCGCCGTGCGCAAGGGCGAAAGGTTCACGGAGGTTGCCGCCGATCTGGCCAAGGTCGCGGGTGTCTTGGCGGATGCGGTTGCCACGCGCCGCGACCGGCATCGCGCCGCGGCCGAATAGCTAGCAATGCTTTTGGGACAACGCCCCGCTTTGGGAAGCGCGTTTGCGCGCAACTGCCGGCATGCAAAGCGGCGGCGAATAACCCGGGACATTAAAGAGGCCGCCGGCGTTGCCACAAGCGGCCAAGTCTAGGGAGGAAACGCCCAAAGAGGGCATCAGCAGCAAGAGGCTTGCCGCCAAAATGTAATTTATCACAACTAACATCATACGTCAATAGCTAAAATTCGGCGTTTGGAGCAGGGCTGGCTAAAACCAGCAATAAAATGCCGACAAATAGCGGCGGCGTAAAATAAACCAAATTAAAGGGGCCGCCTGCGTTGCCGCAAGCGGCCCAAGTCAAGGGAGGAAACACCCAAGAAGGGCATCGGCGGTAAGAGGCTTACCGCACCGCAACAATATGCACGTGCAGTGCACAAAAACAAGGGCCTTGCCGGATTTTTTTTTGTAAAACTGTCTAACAACGCAGTTCATTGTTTTTTATTTGGTTTTTTTTAAGGACGACGATGGATCTCCAGGGAAAAATATTGGTCCCGGTCCAGCGCGTGAGCAGCCGTGACCTACGCGAAAACAGGCGGCTTGCGGAATTTCAAGCGTGAGGCATCCCGAATCCGGCAAAGCGGGCGTTGGACCGGAGCGGGCAGGCAAATTGAACTTTGCGGGGGCGAGGCTCCTCTTCTCGCCCAGGTGGCAGGATCGACGGCCATGTGGGCCCATATCGATTGATTGGGATATGAGATGACAAGCGTCGAGGATAGCAAGCGTCGTTTGATCTGGCACGGAATGTTCTTGTTCTTGCTAGGCCTGCTCACGGGATTTGTCGAGCAGCAATTCAATAACCC
>DATARJ010000128.1:0-10936 GCA_036264205.1 Methylocella sp. | reverse complement strand
GGGTGCGAAGGCAGCTCGATGCACGTCATCGAAATCGATTTTTGCGATCCCCCGGCGGCGGCTTACGCGCTTCGCGATCTGCCATGTCTCACCTTTCTCGACAGCGCGATGGCCGACAGGAAGCTTGGCCGCTATAGTTTTGTCGCGGCCGATCCTTTCGCCCGGTTCGAGGCCCACGAGGCGGGGAAGGACTGGGTATCGCGCCTGAAGTCCATTTTGGCGGCCCATGGAACGGCGTCCTTGCCCGGACTCCCTCCTTTTCAGGGTGGCGCCGCTGGGCTTTTTTCCTATGAACTTGGGCGCAGTCTGGAGCGCCTGCCGGCGCCCGCCGCGGACGAGCTCGCTTTCCCAGATGTTTCGCTTGGGCTCTACGATGTGGTCGTTGCCTTCGATGCGATCGAGCGGCGCGGGTTTATTCTTTCAACTGGTTTTCCCGAGATGGAGTGGCAGGCGCGCCACCGGCGCGCGATCGAGCGCGGGCGCTGGTTTGAGACGCGGCTCCGGGGTGCCCCAGTGGCGCCCCCGGCGGGCAATACGCAGCTTGGAGGCTGGACCAGCAATTTCACGCGGACCCGCTATGAACGGATGGTTCGCGAAGTCATTGAGCGGATCCTCTCTGGCGACATTTTTCAGGCCAACGTGGCGCAGCGGTTCGAAGCCCCGATGCCGCCGGACTTCGATCATTTTGGCTTCTACCGCCGCTTGCGCATGCTCAATCCGGCCCCATTCGCAGCCTACCTCGACCATGCCGATTTCGTCATCGCCTCGGCCTCGCCCGAGAGATTTCTCAAGGTCGAGGGCGACCGCGTTGAGACCCGGCCGATCAAAGGCACGCGGCGCCGCTTCGCGGATGCCATCCTCGATGCCCTGCAAGCGCGGGCCCTGGCCGAGAGCCGCAAGGATCGCGCCGAGAACGTCATGATCGTCGATCTCTTGCGCAACGATCTTTCGAAAGTTTGCGTGCCGGGCTCGGTGCAAGTGCCGCGGCTTTGCGGCCTTGAGACCTTTGCCTCGGTCCATCATCTGGTCTCGTCCGTCGTTGGGCGTCTGCGGGAAGGGCAGGGCGCGGCCGATGTTCTGGCCGCCGCCTTTCCCGGCGGCTCCGTCACCGGCGCACCAAAAGTTCGCGCGATGGAAATCATCACCGAAATGGAGGGCCACGCGCGCGGCCCCTATTGCGGCGCGATTGGCTATATCGGATTCGATGGCACCATGGACACCAACATCGTCATCCGCACCGCGAGCTTTCGCGGCGGCACTTGTGTCGTGCAGGCGGGCGGGGGGATCGTCACGGCGTCCGATCCGGCCGCCGAATATGACGAAACGCTGGACAAGGCGAGGGCGATGTTCGAGGCTTTCGGCGCGCAGGAATTCGCGAGGTGATTCTCGTTATCGACAATTATGATTCCTTCGTGCACACGGTCGCCAATTATCTCCGCGAGCTGGGTGTCGTGCCGGAGGTCGTGCGCAACGATGCTGCCCTGCCGCGCGAGAGACTCGAAGCCATCGTGATTTCGCCTGGGCCCTGCACGCCGGACGACGCGGGGGTGTCGATGCGGCTCGTGCGGGAGTATTCCGGACGCGTGCCAATCCTCGGAATTTGCCTTGGCCATCAATGTATCGGCCAGGTATTTGGCGGGCGGGTCACCCGCGCCGCGCGCCCGATGCACGGCGAGGCGAGCCTGGTGCGCCATGACGCGTCAAGCATTCTGGAAGGCTTGCCCAATCCCGTCAGCGTCGGCCGGTATCACTCGCTGATCGTAAAGCTGGATCAGCCAGATGGCCCGCTCGCGGCGACGGCCTGGTCGAACGAAGGCGAGATCATGGCTCTGCAACATCGTGAGCATCCGACATTTGGCGTGCAGTTTCATCCTGAATCGATCCTCACGGACCATGGCCATCGGATGCTTCGCAATTTTCTCGGCCACATCGGGCGCCAATGATGCATGCATGGCAGGATGGCCGGATAGTCAAGCCGGAAGAGGCACATGTCTCAATAGCCGATCGCGGACTTCTGCTCGGCGACGGCTTGTTCGAGACGATGGCCGTCCACAACTCACAGGTTTTCGATCTTGACGCGCATCTTGAACGGCTCGCTTCCGGTCTCGGCGTTCTGGGTTTTGTCCAGGCGGTCGATCTTCCCAAGCTTCGCTCCGGCATCGCGCAGTATCTTGCCGCCGAGGGAGCGCCATTCGCGGTCTTGCGCGTCACCGTGACCCGGGGAGCCGGCCCGCGCGGTCTCGCCCCGCCAGAGGCGCCTCGTCCAACTATTTTCATGACGCTATCGCCCATGCCGCCCGCATGCGAAACTCCCGTTTCTCTCCATATCGCGACAGGGACGCGGCGCAACGAGCATTCGGCTCTCTCGCGCATCAAAGCACTGCCCTACCTTGACAATGTGCTTGCGCTTTCCGAGGCCAGAGCGCAAGGCGCGGACCACGCGCTGCTGCTCAATACACGTGGAACGATTGCATGCGCGACGGTCGCCAATGTCTTCGTCATACGGGAGGGGCGCCTGGAAACGCCGCCGGTTTGCGATGGCGCATTGCCGGGTACGATGCGGGCGCTCGTGCTTTGCCTGGCGAAACAGGCGGGGCTGGCGCCGGCCGAGAATTCACTCCATGTAAAAGACCTTGCCGAGGCGGACCATGTTTTTCTGACGAATAGCGTAAGCCGCATGACGGAAGCCCGGCAGTGCAACGGCTTGCCGCTTGGCCGGCGAGAGGGCGCCGCTGTTGCGCGGTTGCGCGCGCTTATCGCGTCCCGGTTCGATGCGGGGTAAGCGCGCCGCGACCCAAGCAATAATTGCTTTTCCGGTTTCAATGCCTATATTCGCACCCCAGTTATTCTCGCCGCTGGAACCCGACAATGACCTTGATGCTCGCGAGCGTGACCAACCCGGCCGAGGCGGAGGCGGTTTGGGTGGGGGGCGCTGACATCATCGATCTGAAGGACCCGGCAAAGGGCGCGCTCGGAGCGCTTGACGCCGATGTCGTGGCCGGCATCGTTCGCTCGGTCGGCAAACGTAAGCCGGTCAGCGCCGCAGCCGGTGCTTCGCTTGGGGCGCCGGCGGCGACCGTTGACGCCGTCGCCGCGATAGCCGCGACCGGAGTCGATTATGTCAAGGTTGGCTTCTCGCCTGACAAGACCGGGGCCGATTGCGTGCGGGCATTGGGGCCGCACGCGAGCAACACCAAGCTCGTCGGCGTTCTTTTTGCCGATTGCGCGCCCGATCTGGATATGTTGGCTCTCATGGCCAATAACGGCTTTAGCGGCGCCATGCTCGATACCGCCAAAAAAGGCGCGGGGCGTCTTCTCGATCATATGGATGTCGCCGCGCTCGATCGCTTTATCGACCGGTGCCGGGTGAACGGACTGACGTCGGGCCTCGCCGGTTCGCTCGAACCGCCGGACGTACCGCGTCTTCTTCCGCTGCAACCAAATTATCTCGGATTTCGCGGCAGTCTATGCCAAGGGCGGGCGCGCGAGGCCGCGATCGACGCGGCATCCGTGAGGATGATCCGGGATCTCATTCCGCGCGAATCCGATGGGCAATTCGGACGCGACGAGGCCGGGATCGATTGGCTCCTGTTGGGACGCGGCTATATTTCGGCCAACGAGCGACTCGTCGAGACCGATTTGATTTTCGTGCACGATCTTGTGCTCCCATGCGCCATCGGCGCCTATGACTTCGAACGCATTCAAAACCAGAGCGTGCGTTTTAACATCGACGTGGAGGTGAGACGCAACGCGCGACGATCTGACGACATGCGCGGCGTTTTCTCCTACGACGTAATTATCGATGCCATCAAAATCATCCTTGGGCGGGGCCATGTCGATTTGATCGAAACGCTGGCGAGCGGGATCGCAGACGAAATTTTGCGTTACTCATGTGTTGCGCGGGTTTGCGTGCGGGTTGAAAAACTCGATGTCGTGCGTGGCACGGTTGGCATCGAGATAAAACGCGAACGCGCGGCGGAACAGGCCGCCGGGGGCGAGCGCGTGCCGGTCCACCCGAGCAATGCCGCGTAACCGGAAATCATCGAGCGTCACTATCGTCAAACTTGGTGGCAGTCTCGCGCGCACGCCGCAATTTGCGGCCTGGCTCGAAGCGCTAACCGCATGGGGCGGCCCGCTCATTCTCGTCCCGGGCGGAGGCGCCTTTGCTGATTGCGTACGGGCGGCACAAGGCGCCATGGGGTTTAACGATACGGCAGCCCACCGCATGGCGCTCAATGCGATGGGGCAATTCGGCATCGCGCTTGCGGCGTATTCGGATGCGTTTACATTGGCGGCCTCCCGCGACGAATTGGACAGCGCATTGAGCGTCGGCGAAATTCCCGTCTGGCTGCCGGAAAAGATGGTTCTTGGCGCCTCGGACGTGCCAGAGTGTTGGGGGGTGACCTCGGATTCGCTCGCGGCGTGGCTCGCCTGGACCTATGGCGCTCGCCGGTTGCTGCTGATCAAAGCCAGCGATCTGGCGGCGCCGGGCTCAGTGCGAGATCTTGCCGCCGACAAAATCGTCGATCCGCTGTTTCCACGCTTCGCCGCGCAAAGCCATGCGGAGGTCTGGCTCGCGGGTCCGGCATCCCTAACCGGAGCCGCGTCCATCTTGCAACGCGGCGGAATGCCCGGCATCAGAGTCGCGCTTCCTTGAGAGGTCCGGGCGTTTAAAGTAAATGTGGTCCCGCGCGCGGGCATGGATTGGCAACATATGATCAAAGTCGTCACGCCGCGCTGGGGTTGGGCGCTCACCGGTTCCGGGCATTTCTTCAATGAGTGTATCGAAATCGCACGGCAATTGGAACATGTCGACCTCTTCGTCAGCAAAGCCGCCGGGGAAGTGCTGCGCCAATACTAAGCAAACCCTGGATCTGCGGAAGTCCGCCCGCCTTTACAAGGATACCGCCGCGAGTTCGCCGCAAGTGGGCTATTTTTACCATGGGGTGTACCACACGCTCGTCGTGGCGCCCGCAACCTCGAATGTCGTTGCCAAATTCGTCTACGGGATTTCGGATAATCTCGCGAGCAATGTTTTTGCCCAGGCGGGCAAATGCCGGGTTCCATCCATCGTGTTTGCCTGCGATACCGCGCCGGAGCTTTTGACCCGCTCGCCCGACGGCATGGTGAAAGTCTTTCCGCGCCGGATCGACCTTGAGAATGTCGAAAGGTTAAAAGGCTTCGAGGCGACGCAGGTCGCCGAGAGTTTGAGCGAGCTGAAAGACTTCATCGCCCGGCGGGGGAGCGATTTGAAAGTGGCATGAGCGAGCGGCTTCTCTTTCTCACCGGCCATCTTGCCTATCCGCGCCTCGACCGGCTGATGCGGTCGATGGGCGAGACCTCTTTCCGCTGGGAGGTGCGCGATATCGGGGTGAAGGTGGCCGCCCTGATGACCGAAGCCATTATCATGCGCCGCCTGGCTCGCCCGATTTCCGCGGACCGCATTATCTTGCCCGGCCGCTGCCGTGCCGATCTCGCGCGTCTGTCGAACCTTCTCGGTTTGCCGGTGGCGCGCGGGCCGGACGAACTGAGCGATCTCCCGGCCTATCTCGGGCGTGGCGCGCAAGCGAAGAACTTGTCGGGTTTTTCGATTCGTATTTTCGCGGAGATCGTCGATGCTTCCGCGCTTCCAATTGCGGCCTTGCTCGCGCGCGCGGCGGCCATGCGAAAGTCCGGCGCCGACGTGATCGACGTCGGATGTCTTCCCGACACGCCATTTCCGCATCTCGAGGCATGCATCCGCGCCTTGAAAGCGGCCGGGCATCTTGTCAGCGTCGATTCCGCCGACCGGCAAGAGCTTACGCGCGGCGCCCGAGCCGGAGCGGATTTTCTTCTAAGCCTTGATGAAGGAACTCTTGATATCGCGGAGGGCACAGGCGCCACGCCAATCCTGGTGCCGGCGCCGCACGGCGATCTCGATTCCCTTGTCCGCGCCGCGAACGAAGCCGAGCGGCGCAGGATTTCCTTTATCGTCGATCCCATCCTCGATCCGATCCATTTCGGATTTTCCGAATCCTTGACCCGCTACGTCGACACGCGGCGCCGTCTTCCGCACGCCGGGATGATGATGGGAACCGGCAATATCACCGAATTGACCGAGGCGGATTCGGGCGGCATCGCTGCCATCCTCGTCGGGCTCTGTTCGGAACTCGACATTCGCAATGTGCTCACCGTCCAGGTGAGCCCGCATACGCGGCGCACGATCGAGGAGCATGACGCGGCGCGGCGCCTCATGTTCGCGGCGGCCGCCGACCGCGCCGTGCCCAAGGGCTATGACGCCGGGCTTCTCGCGCTCCACGATCTCGCGCCCTATCCTTCGTCGGCCGAAGAAATCGCGGGGATCGCGGAGGAGGTGCGGGATGCGAATTTTCGAATCGCCACAACCGAGGATGGAATTCATGTGTTCAACCGCGACGGTCATCATATTTCGCGCGATGCCTTCTCCTTTTTTCCCAAGCTCGGCGTCGAGGCGGATGCCGCGCATGCGTTTTATCTGGGGGCGGAACTTGCCAAGGCCGAGATCGCATACGCTCTCGGCAAACGCTACACACAGGACGAGCCGCTCGATTGGGGTTGCGCGGTTGACGTACCCGAAGAAGACAAGGATCGCTTGCGCGAAGCCGGCCATACCCTGCGCAAAAATGTCTGATGCGATGTTTGCACGCATGGCGGAAACGCCGGATGCATGAGGGCTCGCAAAATGCCGATGATCCGGGAAGCCGTTGTCACGACCGTCGCTCGATCGGGCAGGGAGCATCTCGCGCCGCTCGGCTTGATCGAGGATGGGCTGGGATGGGTCATCGCGCCGTTTCGTCCTTCGACGACTCTCGACAATCTTGTGGAAGCTCCATTCGCCGTCGCCAATTATACCGACGATGCCCGCATTTTCGCGGGGCTCGTCACCGGCCGCCGCGACTGGCCGCTCGTGCCCGCGGTGAAGGTTCCCGTACCGCGTCTCGCGGACGCGCTTGCGCATGCGGAGCTGCGTGTTGCGCATGTCGAGGATGATCCCCAGCGCCCTCGGTTCCACTGCGAGATTTTGCATCGCGAACAGCATGCGCCTTTCGCGGGGTTCAACCGGGCAGCCAACGCCGTTCTCGAATGCGCCATCCTTCTCACCCGGCTGCACTTACTCCCGCGTGACAAGATCGAGCGGGAGATCGCCTATCTCGCCATCGCAATCGAGAAGACAGCGGGTCCGAAGGAGCGCGAAGCCTGGTCCTGGCTCATGCAAAAGCGCGAAGCGTTTTATGCGGAAAATTGAGTGGCGGCGAGAAGCGCGACAGCCGATGCCGGGGCGCAATCGCAGGCCTTGCTCCGCGCCTCCGGGACGGCCTCGATCAGATCGTCGAAAGCAATGAAGGTCCGTCCGATTCGCGCGGCCAGGTCCCGGATGACTCCCCGCCCGGCCCCCGCGCCCACGACCGGCGCGCTTGCGGGGACGAGACCGCGCGACAATACGAGGGCCGCCGCGTCCATGATATCACGCAACTGCGCTTCCGCGAAAAATTGCGCGAGGGCTTCCCATGCGGCATCGTCCGCCTCGCCGCTGTCGCGGCCGATCATGCGGGCGAGCCGGGCGCGCGAGGCCGCCTTGGTCTTTTCGCGACCGTCGGCTGCATCCATTACGTCGGCGCCCTCCGGCAATTGCCCGAGGATGCGGTGGACATCCGCCATAGTGGCGAACCATTCGTTCATCAAGGGCGTCCATCGGCCGGCAAAAGGTACCAGCTTTGGACCAGCCATCAGAAAACTCCGCGCGATGCCTGAATAGACAAGTTCCCCATGAGCAAGCCGCTCCGCGTCGGTATAACCGAGGCTTGCGGGCAGCCCATCCGCGACCGGGATAATATCCGTCGTCGTCGAGCCCATGTCGACGAACAGCGCCACGCGCGCGCGCATGCCGGCTAGCGCAGCACTCGCATGCCAATTGGCGGAAGCGATGTCGATGGCATGGTCCGCGACTTCGCTATCGCCGGCAAAGCCTGCGCGGCCGGCGTAAAAAAGCGCGCGGCCAGGGCTCAGCAGCTGGACCATGATCGCGGCCAGTCCGGCAACGCCTTCTTCACGGGTTGCGAAGGCATCGCATAATTCGCCGGTCATTGTAATAGCGTTGACGGGAGCCTCGCCGATCGCGGCCTTGGCTTCAGTAAAGGCGCGATCGAGCTCGCCCAAACCGAGCCAGAGCGGGCAAGGGATCTGCACCGCCCGGGTAACGATCCCATTTTCCACGCGCGCGGCCTTGAGATGCGCGCCGCCGACGTCCCATCCAACGATATGTTGCATTTTATAGGAAAATCCGGGGATCTTGGTTGAACAAAACGAAGTCGTACGCTCTTGGACTTTTTTGCTTATGGCGAAAAAGCCGCCGCCGCGACGACCGCCCAACGGCGCAAGTAGCCGATTTCATGAAACTCCTGGCGCTCACGATACTGACGCAGGAACCAAACTGTTAAGCCATCCCATAATTGTAAATTGCCTGGCGCGTGCATTCGCCAACCGAGTTCCTCGATCGTGAAATTGGCCTTGGCATTCCTCAACATGGAAGTACAGACCCAGTTGCGCGCCTCATCCTCTCCGCCACGGGAGATAGGGACAACATGATCGATCGTGGGGAACAACTCATAGAAGGCGAAGTGACAGGAATCGGTTTTCCAGTTCGTGTGGAAGGGGACTTGGACCGGTAGTAGGTGGGAGAGCAACCGAAGTGCGCCAGGGAAAACCAGTCGTTGACCCGAATATCTATCAATAAACCCGTCCCGCAAGAAAACTGTCATTAACTGAGATGGCGAGTAACGACGCGAGTCGGCCGTCAACGGCTGAAAGGGCAGCTCCGAAACTAAGACCTCAGCCGCCCGAGTTGGTTGCCCTTCGTCGATAGCCTCGCACACCCGCGAAAGGATTCTTGCTTTATCTCTCATAACGCCAGCGACCGCTGCCCCGTGCTGATCTTCGCGATGACACGGGTTGGCATGTGGAACTCGCGCTTGAAGACCAGTACGTCCTCCGTCGTGAGGAACTGAATGCGGGGAGTACTGGACGTCCGCATACTCGTAGGTGCCGGCTTCGACTGCTTCATTGTCCATGGCTTTCGGCGGCGGCGCGATGCTCAGGAACCCGGCCATCTCTGCATTTTCTTCGCGCTCCAATCGGCGCCGACCTTGCAGCAGCTGCATAGAAATGCGCCGGAGACGCAAAATAAAAAGGGGCCAAGGCCCCTTTATATTGTTGGTTCTCGCGGCTGCTCAGTTTGGTGCGAAGGGATGCTTCGCGATATTGCGCTGGGCGACGACATGGGCGGGTGTCGGCTCGCCGTTGACTGCGCGCGCGATTGCTTCTTTCGTGGCCTGATAGTTGAAGTCCTGAATTTTCTGATTGTCCCTGGCATCCCAATGGATGAACACGCCGACGCAAATGAACAGATTGTCCGCTTCGCTCACTGGGATAACGCCCGCCGCGACACTGTCGGCGACAGCCTTGCCGACGGCATGCTGGGCCGGGCCGAACATCTGCACGGCCTGCGTCGCATTCTTGATCGTCACTTTATTATAGAGGACGGTCGCTGGCTTGCACATCAGGTTCGGCGCGACAAGAGCGAGAAGTGTGGTAAAACCATCCTTGTTGTTGGTAAGCGCATTGGCAAACGCCGTTTCAGCCGCGCTGCCACGCGGTCCCATGATGAGGTCGATATGAGCGATTTCGTTGCCGTCACCGACGAGCGATTCGCCGACGCAGAACTTGTTTATCTTGGCCATGCTTAAGAGCCCCATAGTTAAATCCTCCCTGGAGAAACCTGCTCCGAATTGCCGTCGAAGGAGTTCGACACATGCCGACGAAACTCTTCGATGTCAACGTCTGGCACTTGGCCGGACCGGTTGGGCCGGATGGCGGTGGAGATTTCCCCCGCCAGGCACTCAACCATTATTGCGCCGGTTGATCAAGATGCGAGTTAACCGGTCGGCGAAAACGCTCGCGACAGTGAGATCCGCGCTTGTTCCCGGATTTAGCCCACAGGCCTTGATCCGCCGGTCGAAACTCAGGAGATCTTGAAGCGTTTCCGCCGGATTTGCGGCGTTCATGAATCGTTTTCGCGCTTCCCCTGCCTCAATTTGAACTCTTGCCGCCGCTTCCAGACCATTTTTGCGTGCGATGTGGCTGTCGGGAAACCCCGCGAGAAACGCCAGATACACGGCGGCCACCGGCCAGGGCGCCGGCCAGCCGTTGACCCGCGCACGCGCGAGCGTGTTCATCCCGGTTTCGAATACGTCCGTGAAATCAGAGGCATACTGGAAAGCGATCCGGTCTCTTCCGGCGGCTTCGCGCATTGCCTCCAAAAGCGTGACACTAGCCGGGCCACGGACATCATGGCGGAAAGCCGTGCCGAGCCCCGCGGGCCCGGCGCGAAGGATCGCTTTGAACGTGGATTCGGCGTCCAGGCGGGTCAATCCGGCAACCGTCTGTTTCACTCCCTCGCGAAGGTCCCCGCCCCTCTGCGCGGCGGCGGCGAGCGGCGCGCAGAGGAGAACGATGCCGAGATTGGTGTTCATCCCCACCGCCGCGAAGGTGGCCTCCACGGCGGCAAGAATGCGTGCGCCGACCGGTGATGTGGAATTGCTCAAGGCGGAGGCGGCGGCTTCGGCGCTGCGCAAGAAATCATGAGCCGTCATGCCGTGGCCGTCGGCAAAAACATGGACATTGCCGGGCTTCGGTGCCTCGATCTCGTCGCGGCATGCGGCGATGAAAGCCTCGGCGATTTCGTTCACCCGACGGCCTCCGCCACCGGCCGCCCAATTCGCATCAAGAGGCCCGCGGCCAGCCGGCTGGCGATGGAAAACGGCGCGACCTTCTGCAAGCCGCGCCAGCCCGGCATGCTGTTGACTTCGAGAACGAGAAGAGTATCCGCCGCATCCCGAATCATGTCCACTCCGGCGAAATC
>DATARJ010000097.1:0-3670 GCA_036264205.1 Methylocella sp. | reverse complement strand
GCTCCTGAGCCTTGCGCCAGAGCGGCAGTGCCGCCTCGATCGCGGCCTCGCCCGCGGCGGTGAGATAGGCGACGCGCTCGCGCTGGTCGACGTTCCCAACCTCGATCCGAACTAAGCCGCGGCGCTCCAGCGGAATGAGGTTGCGGCCCATCGTGGAGCGGTCCAGTGCCGACTCGGCGGCCAGGCGCGTGACGGGCAGCGGGCCAAGGCGAGCAAGCCAGCGCAGGACGCCGAACTGGGTGATTCGCAGCCCCGAGGGCGCCAGCGCCTCATCATAGGCGGCGGTGATGGCACGCGCGGCGCGGCGGAGCGTGTAGCAGTTGCAAGGTGTCTCGAACTCCATAGCCGGGTATATACCCCTTTTTGGTGGGAATGCAAGCCGCTACCGATTTCGATAGTTCCTTTAAAATCCTGCCCTCATTCCAGTGGCCGGGCATGGCAATGTGATTACCGCGCGCCGACTCGGAATAGTTTCTTGCTGGGGCTCTCGATGCCCGGCGTCCACGGCGTCTACTCAGTTCTTAGGGCGTCCACCGATGGCTTTCGGCGAACTTTATGAATTCCTTGAGGTCGTCCTCTCGCTCGCGCGACCATAGGAGACCATATGTTCTAAAAAAGTCCAAGTCAGCCACCTGCACCATCTTCACGCCTGGCGTCCCGAGGCCGGCCGGAATAAGTGATAGGCCCATTCCGGCGGCGACGAGAGCAAGTGTCCTGTCGATTTGGGCGGTTTTATACACAACTCGTATCTTAAAGCCGCGAGAGACAAGCGCATTGCTCGCATCCTGGAACCTATCGCGGCCTGTCCGGACGATGAAAGGTTCGTCGTGAAGATCAGCAAGCGTCACGCTTTCTTGTTGCGCGAAGCGATGATCCTCTGGAACGGCCAATACATATGGTTCCTTGAAGAGAACCCGACTGGCGAATTTCGCAGCGCGGTCATCTAGGATCGTGAGTACAGCATCGAGCTGCCGACTAGCGAGCAATTCGACTAATTGTTCGCTGGACCCATCGCACACCTCGATCGCCACATGAGAGCTGACGCGCCGGAAAGAACCCAGCAGCTTGGAAACGTGGCCACTGGAAAGGGATTGCAGTATTCCAATTCTTAGAAGCGTCGGTCTAGCGATGGTTTCGAGTTCGCCTTTCAGCGCGCTGCATATTTGTAAAATTGCCTTGCCGACTTCGAACAAACGTGCCCCGGCGTCGGTCGGAACCACCGGGGAGCGCCGGTCCAACAATTGGACATTGAATTCCGCTTCAAGTTTCGCGATACTGGCCGATATGGCAGACTGCGAGACGGCCGCGCGGTCCGCGCCTTTCGTGAAGCTGCCTGTCTCGACGATCGCGATGAAATGTATGATCTGATAGATTTCCATAATCAGTCTCTATGGACCGGCCCCAGTGGATAAGGGGTAATAGTTCTGCTCTCCGATCTTTCACAATCTCTTTTGACCTGCCTTAAGGCCAAATGAATTAGAGATTATTCGCATCCATCAAAAATAGTTATATTCCTACTGCTGCGATCGAGAATATTAAATTTGCGGCGCCACCCCTGTGCTGGTTCACTCCTCCGGGCAGGTGTGCTCGCACAATTTGATCGAGCCGGTGGCCTGCACGCCCGCTTCTGGCTGGGAAAAGGGCAGGTCGGCATAGGAGCGCACCAGGAGTATGCGACAGTACCGAGCCCGCGCCTTCATCTGGAGAAGGATCTTTGGGCAAGCGTCTCCGGCGCCTCGACGTCAAAACGGCTCTTTGAATGGCCGCAGGTCGAGTTCATGAGTCCAGGCGCTTGGCGGCTGACGATGCAGCGCCAAATAGGCCTCGGCTATCGCTTCGACGGAAAGCAAGCCGTTCTCGCCTTTCGAGCGAACATAGTCGGCAAACTTGGTGGCCGCGTATTCGCCCTGGATGGCGCCGTCTATGATGATATGCGCGACATGGATGCCCTGTGGTCCAAATTCCCGCGCTAACCCCTGCGCAACAGCACGCAACGCCGTTTTGGCGGAGGCGAATGCAAGGAAGGGTGGACGCGCGCGAAGCGAGGCGGTCGCGCCGGTGAAGAGAATGGTTCCTCTTTGGCGGGGCGCAAATCGGCGGACGGCTTCGCGGCCCACCAGAAATCCTCCCAAGGCGTTCTGCCGCCACAAATCTTCGAAGAGTTTCGTCGGCGTTTCGAGAGCAGGCGCTGCAAAGTTGTTGCCGACATTATAAACGACGAGTTCGAGATCGTCCTCTCCTGCGGCTTCATCGAATAGCGCAATGACATCCGCCTCGCGAGATGCATCCGCCACTTTGACCACAACGCTTCCGCTCATTGAGGGAATGCTCGCGGCTGCTGCGCGCAGCCGCTCCCGGGTACGACCGGCGAATACGACACGCAAATCCTCCCGCGCGAAACGCCGCGCTAGTCCGGCGCCTAGTCCCGTTTCCGCCCCCACGCCGACAACGACTGCTGTGCCTTGGCTCAAACAGCTCTCCCCGGCCACAGTCCGAGCCGATCGAATGCGGAGGAGGGACAGCCTGCGCGTTCCCTCCCCTCTTCGTTCATGCGCGACCGAAGACGAGAATGAAGTTGTTGACCGGCATATCTATGGTTTTCTTCAATGCGATGCCATGCTTGTTCGCTGTCTTTTCGAGGTCCTTCACGTCTTTGAGGCCCCATTCAGGGACCTTGGCGGCGAGAATTTCCTTATCGAAGGCTTCATTGGACTGTGTCGTGTATTTCCCGTCAACCCTGAACGGTCCATAAATCGCGACAAAGCCGTCTTTGGTCAGAACGCGGGCCGCCACTTGCGCAATGCCGTCGGCGATGCTGACCGGCGCGACTTGGAACAAATTGATGACAAATATCACGTCATAAAGCCGACCCTTGGGGTCGGGCCAAGTCTCGGGCGTGGTCAGACAGATCTTTATCGGATCGGCGACATTGGAGTTGCCATGATCGGCACGCTTTTGCTTGATCGTCTCGAACACGTCGAGATCATAGTCGGACGGCTGAAACCGCAATTGCGGGAAATTGGGCGCGAAATAGTTTATGTGGCTGCCACTCCCGCTCGCAAGTTCGAGAACATGTCCGCTTTTTGGGAAAATCTCTTTGAAGACTTGCAGGATCGGATCGCGATTTCGGTTGCCCGCCCAAGTGACATAGGGGCTAAGGGGATAAGGGTCGATCGGCGGCCGGTCCAGGGATAAGCTTATGGACATTTGTTTCTCCTTCCAAATGCTTCACGCCGCCGCTCGATGAGTCGGCGGTCGAAATCGAGCCTGAGAACCTCACCATTCAGTCGCAGCCTCGCCGGTGCGTGTTGTTCCCGTCGGTCCGAACCAGTTATGCGGGACAAGAGCAACAGGCAAATCATTTGATTCGATTCATGAATCAATAGAAATGATCGCACATGTGCGATCTCGGTTCGTTGCTCCCGATTTTCACGGAACAGTAATCGCTTTTTTGGACTCGCAATCGGAATGTGCTGGCCAAGACCTCTTCGTAGCAAAGTTACCGCTCGAACTTCACCACTGACCTTTTTGGTCCGGCCCGCCAGCTCAGTGCTGGAGCCATCGCTTGCTGGGAAGGTGGGACGTGAACGCGTAAACACGACGGCCACGGCTTCCAAAAGTCCGTTGCGGGTCAATTCACGTCATCGAAAACTCTGAGCCAAACTCCCAT
>DATARJ010000084.1:0-12481 GCA_036264205.1 Methylocella sp. | reverse complement strand
CGGCGCAAGCTTCGCCTCTGTCATCAACGAAAGGATATGATTGTTCGATAGGCCCTCCTAACAATGTAAGATCGTTGCACCAGCAAATGCTGAAACGGCGGCGAATGCCTTGATTTTATCTTCGCCAGGGTGACTAGTGCGGGCGACGCACCGACGAGGTCTCAGATGGAAGATTTGATCGCCCGCATTGCCGCCGCCGCAGGGGTTGAACCCGAGATTGCGAAAAAATCGATTGAAATGATACTCGCGTTCATTCGCAAGGAGGGACCGGAAGCCGAGGTCGATGCCCTGTTCGCGGCCGTACCGGGCGCGGCCGAGGCTGCCGACGCCGGATCCAACGGCGGAGGCGCCCTCAACGGGCTGATTGGCGCGATGGGCGGCGGCGTCATGAGCTTGGCTGGCCGCCTCACCAGTCTCGGCCTCGGCATGAGCGAGATGCAGACAATCGGGCGGGAAGTCTTCGCCTATGTCCGCGAGAAGGCCGGAGACGAACTTGTCGGCCAAATTGCCGCGGCGATCCCCGGTCTTGCCCAATTTCTCTAGAACCTTGGATCGGCTCGGCTGGGACATCTCGAACAGGATTTGCATAGAATTTAGCAGCGGCTTTTACAGATCTCGCGGGTGCCAGCAATACGACCGTCATGCTTTTTTTGTAAGAACCATATGGTTTGATGACCATGACCAGCTTCGCGTAAGGCTCCCGATGAAATTAGTTTGCAACCTATTGAAATAGCGTCTTTCATTTTTCGTCATCCTGCGAAAACCTTATCAAGGACCGCACAGTAGGTTTCGCTGGAGAGAAGAATCCTGTTTTCCGCGGAGACGCGCGCAATTGTGATCCGGAGAAAAGCCAGTGGGTTACCTTATTGTTTTCAAACCAGAGAGAGGCGGCGTGCGCGTGGTGGCGGGCCCGATTGGCCACGGCACGGTCGTCGTTTTCACCGGTGTTTGGCAACAACGCCATAAAGACAAGGGCTGCGAAACAAAGCGCGCGCGCCGCGTTTCGGGAAGGCGATCGGGGAAAAGCGGCGGCAAGTCGAGTGGCGGTCCGCGAAAATAAACAGTTCGCGAGTCCCTTACGGCGCGGTCGAACAAGGCCACCGGCTCGCGTTCGAGGAACAGATTTGACGATTGGCTTTCAATCCTGTGCGACTTGCTCGACCGCGCAGACGACTGACTTGATGCGCTTTTCTGCATCCGCCCTGTCGCCCTGATCGAGGGCCAAGGCGCTGACGATCACAAATCCTTGCGGTTCCGGCGCAACGAGCCGCAAGTCCTGCGAGGGATCGGCTTCGTCGTCCTCGGCCTCGACGATTTCCAACTGTGCGGCGGTTAGCACGATGACGTCAATCTTGCCCTGTTGCGCCGCAAGGTCCGTCATCGAATAAAAGACCTGTCCGGCGGAAGTGCGAAACGAAAACGTGAGAAGCCTGCCGCCTTCGACATCCGCGTGCAACCGCAAACCGCCTTGCGAGAGGTCAAAGGGACAAACGGATTGGACCATCGCGGGGTCCCCGAAAGGCATGACCTGCTTATCCGGGCGCGACGGCGGCAAGATGGTCAGCCGTCCAGGTTTTGCCAGCTCCGAAATCCGCGCAAATGTATCTTTCGCCGCGATTTCCGGCAGCGCGAAAACGGCGACAATGTGGGTAATTCCGGCGATGGACAGGACGCCAAGGAGCCAGAGAAGCGCCGCGAGGAGGCGATCGATCTGGATCATTCGCAACGGCTCCTAACGATACCCGGCATACTCGCGGCGTCGAGAGCCGTGGCGGGGGCATCGAGTGCGCTATCATAGAGGCGCAGAACGAGAATGAATTTTGAGGTGTCGCCGATCGGCAGCCAATTACCCGGCCGGGCATGGTGAGAGAGGATGATTTCGAATTGGCCGTCGCTCGCGCGGAGAACCTCGCTTGAGGTAAAGCCCGGCCGGCCTGCCGCGTTGGTGATGGGGGCGCCTGCTGGCGAGAGCAGCGTCAATGTCCAATAGCGGGCAGAAGGTATTTCGCCCTTCAATGCATAATCGCAGGCCGGGTCGAATTCAGCGCCGTTGCTGTCGCCATGGGCGACGAAGCTCATGCCTTCCGATTCGCTCAACGGCATTTCGCCCGAATAGGCAAGAATGGCGCGGGTGTAGGGATCCGTATCGGAAGTCCCGCTGCGCGACCAGCCAGTCCACGGCCCCGCCGCGATGGTCCCAAACCCCTTTCCGCGCTCGACCACAACGAAGGTAACGAATAGTCCGAGAAAAACGCCAACGCAGCCGGCCGACAGAAATTTGCCTAGAAGTGTGGCGTGCGCCGAGTAGCCTCTTTTCGTCGCAATGGCCGTGCCGAGGCTCATCCGCCGCCCCCGGCCGCGACGTTGCCCGTCGCCGCGGGGATGTCCCGTCGGACTTCGCCGCCGGCGAGACCGTTCGCCGCGATGCCCGCGTCCCCGCGCTGCTTTTGCGTGTCCGTCATCGCGGCTTCAATGACGGCGAGCGCCGAAGCCGTGGCCGCCGACAAACTGCCTGGCCGGCGTGGCGCTTCGGCGGCAGCGGTCCCGGCGGCCAGTGACGGTGCCCCCGCTGGAGCCGGCCGGCCGGGCAAAGGCCTCAATTCGATGCCCTGATGCGCGTATTCCATGACTTCATGCCAGGTCGCGGCGGGCAGTGTTCCGCCGGTCATATTTTCCATTGGCGTGGTGTCATCATTACCATACCAAACGGCGCAAACGTAATTGCCGGTGTAGCCAATGAACCAGGCATTCGTGTAACCATTCGTCGTCCCGGTCTTGCCTGCAACCTCCGTATTGTCGAGATGTGCGCGCCTCCCGGTTCCGGCCTCGACCACCTGCGTCATCATCGAAACCATGGTGACGATTGTATCATGATCGATGATTTGCTTGAGCGGTGGCGCGCCGCGGTCGTGGCGGTAGATCACTTCGCCGCGGCTGTTGGTGATCTCCACTGCCGCATAAGGAGGTGCGCGCAAGCCGCCATTCGCGAATGTGCTATAGGCAGAAGCCATATCGATGACCGTGACTTCGTCCGCACCTATCGGCAGAGAGACGGTATCGATGAGCGGCGTCGTCAGACCCATCAGCCGGGCAGTTTCGACGATCTTTGCGCGGCCGCGCTTGGCCTCATCCCAGGTATTGTTGTGCCCTGGCACCGGATATGCCTTACCAATGTCGACTGACAAACGAACTGCGACGGTGTTCAGAGACCGTGCAAGAGCGGTGACGAGCGGTACGCGACCCGCGTAGGAGTTCTTGTAATTACGCGGGCACCAGTTGCCGATGCAAATCGGCCCATCGACGACAATCGTCGACGGCGCGAATTTGCCGGTCAGGAGCGCAGTCAGATAGACGAAAGGCTTGAACGAAGAGCCCGGCTGGCGCAGCGCGTCCGTGGCGCGGTTGAACTGGCTCTCGCCATAGTCGCGGCCGCCGACCATAGCCTGGATCGCGCCGAGTGGTTCGAGAATCACCATCGCGCTTTGTTTGGCGTGATAGGCCGGCCCGTGCTGGCGCAATTGATCCTCGGCGATCGCGTCGGTGTGTTTCTGCAGATTGCTGTCGAGGGCGGTGCGCACGGTCAGCACGCGCTCGTCGCCGAGTTTCTTTTCCTCGGCGAGTTTTTTCACCTCTTCATAGGCATAATCGAGATACCAATCCGGGGTGAGGTCCCGGCTGCGATCGACTGGCGTCGCCGGATTACGCAGCGCCGCATAAATCTGCCCCTCGGTGACGTAGCCTGCCTCAACCATATTGTTCAAGACATCGGCCGCCCGCGCGCGGGCCGCGGGTAGATTGATATGCGGCGCGTATTTGGTTGGCGCCTTGAAGAGACCGGCAATCATGGCGGCTTCGGCAAGCGTGAGCTCCCGCACGGATTTGCCGAAGTAAAATTCCGCGGCGGCCTGCACCCCGAAGGCGCCGCCACCGAGATAGGCGCGATCGAGATAAAGCCGCAATATCTCGCGTTTCGGCAGGCGGGCCTCGAGCCAGATCGCGAGATACGCCTCCTTGATCTTGCGCTCCAGCGTCCGCTGATTTGAAAGAAACAGATTTTTTGCCAATTGCTGGGTGATGGAAGAGCCGCCCTGGACCACCGTGTCGGCCCGCGCATTGACGGTCAAGGCGCGCAGTGTGCCGACCACGTCGATCCCGAAGTGATCGAAGAAACGCCGGTCCTCGGTCGCGATCACCGCGTGGATCAGATCTTGCGGCAGTTCGTCGAACGTGACTTTGTCGTCGTGCCTTATGCCGCGCCGCCCAACTTCCTGGCCATAGCGGTCGAGAAAGGTTACCGCGAGATCGGTTTTCTTCAGCCAGTCGTCGGAGGTTTCCTGGAAGGCCGGACCGGCGAGGGTAAGGGCCAGCAGGCCGACGCCGATTCCGAGGGTGAGCGTCTCGCAGGCGACTTCGTTGAGGATGTGCCGCCAGCCTGCAAGATGGAGTCCGTCCATGAAGGCCGAAAAGGATGCGTAATTTTCCCGCGCACGTTCCCGGCTCGCGTGGAGCGAGGAATCGACAAACGCATCAAAAGCAAGCAAAGCCCGCGCGATTTTCCGGCGAAGACGCGACGATCGCATATCATCGAACAAAATTGTAGCTCCAACACGTGCCGGCATATGGGATGCCGGAAACTTCATCAGATTAAAGCATCTTCCATTGCAATGGAAACATGCTCATGCGCGGATAGTGGGTCAGCTTGAAAAAGCGAGTCCTAAATAACGATTATTCCAAATTCTTGGCGTAAATCAGACAGCGTGCGTTACAACCGTGAGCGGGGTTCGGCGGAAAATGCTCCGCCCATCCGTCTTGACGATTGCCGTGGCGAAGCGCAAGGGAGGCTGGCCACTTTGACCCCGATAGCCAGGTCTGATGCCGCCACCGTCGTCGCGCAGCAAACTCGCCGCAACTGGCGCAAAAGACCTCGAGGCTAACCCGCGAGGCACAGCAAAGCTTGCGGACGAACCACCGTTTTGGAAGCAAAAATCTCTCGAGGAATTAAACCCCGCCGAATGGGAAAGTCTGTGCGACGGATGCGGCCGCTGCTGCCTGGTCAAGCTTGAAGACGAGAAAACCGGTAAAATTCACTTCACCGACGTCGCCTGTAAGCTCTTCAACGCAAAGACCTGCCGCTGCACCGATTACGCGCACCGGCGCCGCAGGGTGCATGATTGCATCAAATTAACCCCGGACAAGGTCCGGACGCTACGCTGGTTGCCGCCGTCTTGCGCCTACCGGCTGATCGCGGAAGGGCGCGATCTCGCCTGGTGGCATCCGCTCGTGTCCGGATCGCGAGCGAGCGTGCACGAGGCGGGGATTTCCGTACGCGGGCGTGTCGAGATGTCCGAAGAAGACGTCCAGCTCGCCGACTATCTTGATCATGTTGTCGCTTGGCCAGGCAAAAAGCCGCGTCCGCCTCGCCAAAAGCCGGCAAGGTCGCCGGCTTAGCCCTGCGATCCGGCGCGACTGACTTTCTGTGCTCGGACGGCTATGCTCAGGCTACGCTTGCGAAGTCAGGCTTTTGATGGTAACAACCGTTACATGGTAATTTCTATAGATTTTAATTCTAGCGCTAGGAATCTTGGAATGAAAAAACCAAAAGCCATTGATGGGATCGACAAGCGGATACTGCGCATCGTCCAGGAAGACGCCTCCTTGTCGATTCGCGAAATCGCCACCCAGGCCGGACTTTCGCAATCCGCGTGTTGGAAAAGGCTACAGCGGCTCAATGCATCGGGCGTGATCAAGCGGCGCATCGCGCTGCTCGATCCGCTGAAGGTCGGGCTCGGATTAACCGCCTTCGTGTCGGTCCAGGTCGGTGATCATTCCGGCAAGGCAATTGCACGCTTCGCCGAAGAAATCGCCGCGATGGACGAAGTCATGGAGTGCTATCGCATGGCGGGCGACGTCGATTACGGCTTGCGTGTCGTCGTGCCCGATGCCGCGGCCTTCGATATTTTTTACAAGCGTCTGATCGAAACTATTCCGCTCAAGAACGTTACATCGCGTTTCGCGTTGGAAAACGTCAAATCCGAAACTGCCTTTCCGATTGCTTGCCAGTGCTAACCGCGCAAGGGCCGGAGCGTTGGTTTCCAGACCCGTGCTGCGCTGCACCACCAGACTTCCCCAGAGGCCGCCCGGCGGCCGCGAGGAAATTTGCCAAGTCCCCGCGCCGCGCGCTTAACGGGCAGGTGAGGTCGCGGCATTGCGGAAATAGGTTCGGTACCAATCCACTGTTTCAGTGAGGCTGTCCTCCATCGAAAACCGGGGGGCCCAGCCGAGTTCGCGCCGCGCGCGCGTGCTCGAAAGACATTGCGCCGGGATTTCCGCCTTGGCCTCGCCGAGAATGATGGGCTGTAAATCGGCTCGGCCCATCAGTTCGAGGACCTTGCGGGTCAGCTCAAGAGCGGATATTTGTATCTCCAGGCTGAAGTTGTACGCCTGCCCCCAGAATTTCTCATCGTTCATGGCTTCCGCGAGCAGCAGATAGGCCGCGACGACGTCGCGGACGTAGATGTAATCGCGGGTCATCGTGCCGTCGCTGCGCAAAATGGGCGGAGCGCCGTTGAGCACCGACCTTATCGTTCCCGGTATGATCCGGTTGAAATTCAGGTCTCCGCCGCCGAAGAAATTTGCCGCCCGCGTGATGCTCACCGGCAGCCCATAGGTCCGATGATAGGACTGCGCGATCAGATCCGCGCAACTCTTGGACACATCATAAGGATGGCGGCCCAGAAGCGGCATGGATTCCTCATAGGGCAAGCGCTCGGCGCTGCCATAGGCCTTGTCGCTCGATGCCATGACAACCCGTTTTACCGAGGCGGTCTCGCGGCATGCTTCAAGGAGATTCCAAGTCCCCCTAATGTTCGCCTCAAAAGTCGAGCGAGGATTACGATATGCGATGCCCACGATCGGCTGGGCCGCAAGATGCAGCACGGTCTCGATCTTGTACTCATTGAGGGCCCGTACCAGGCACTCATAATCTTCGAGGCGCCCTTGAACTACAAAGTCAGGCTGGGCGTCAGGATGGAGGGGTTGTGATGCTCCGCCGGGCTGGTCCCGCAGCAATCCGATGACGAAGGCTCCGCGCGCCCGAAGCTCCTTGACCATCCACGCCCCAAGGAAACCGCCCGAGCCAGTCACGAAGACGTTGCGGCCGTGCCAGAACCCGTTCGGTTCACCCATTGCCGAGCAACTTGTCAAATAATGCGCGCATGGGGGACGACGTCATGCAGTGGCCGACTGCAGCCATGGAATTTTCCCCTCCTCGAAGATTTGCTCAAGTTCCTGTTGGTCCTTGTGCGTATCCATGGATTTGAAAAAGCCGTGGTGCCGGAAGGTATAAAGTACACCTTGATGTTGAAGGGCCGGCAAAACCTCCCGCTCGAGATTCTCCCCTTGCCAGAATTCAAAAACAGCCGGGTCGACGATAATGAAGCCAGCGTTGATCCAATGGTCACGTAACGTCGGCTTTTCCCGGAACGCCAGAACACGTCCCGTGCCATCGGCTTCAATCGTCCCATATTGGGATGTCAATGGCACGCTGGTGACCGTCGCCAAGCCGGGATGCGTTTGGTGAAACGCCAATAAATCGGCGAGATTGACGTCGCAGATGCCATCACTATACGTGACCATGAACGTTTCCCGGAGGAGATGACGGCAACGTTCGACGCGAGCTCCCGTATCGGCGTCCTCGCCCGTGTCTACGATCGTCACGCGCCAGTCCGCGCGGCGGGTTTCGAAGTAGTCGACAATGATTTCCTTGCGGTAGCCAACCGAGAGGATGAAATCGACATGGCCCTGCCGCGCGAAGATCTCCATGACGCGCGCGACGATTGGCTTGCCGCATACGGGCATCATCGGTTTAGGCATGTACTCGGTGAAAGGCGAGGCTCGCGTGCCGCGCCCCCCGGCCAAAATTACAACCTTCACAGGTGGTCCAACTCTGCTCGAACAACAAGAGAATCGCTTATATCACGCAAGACTGGAATCGCCAGGGGAATTGCTTGTAGTGCATTTCCAGCTCTGATTGATGCGTTGAAGAGATAGGCATCGCCCATCCGACGGTTTTTCAGCGGACCTTGAGGGTTGCCTCATCGTTTATGGCGTGGATGAGGTTGCGGGCGTTATGGCGGATGATGGCCATGTTGGCTGGCCATGATCTGTGCTCTCCCGCGTGAGATTGTCGTGGAAACGACCTCCCCGGGCCTCTTGCCAAGGCGATATCGAGGTTGTCAAATGTTACCGCGGGCAGGCGGCAAACCTTGGCCTCGATCCGCGAACGGGAGGCATACATTTGGATGAGGGAACGGGCGATCGGTTTCGCTTGCGCGAAAGCACGACGGACCCCACGCGCGCGGTAAACCGCTTTTGTGGGAGGAACTCTGGCGACGCGAAAAAATTCTTTCGCCTGCCAATGGTAAGTGTCATCGTCATCAATTTCAATTATGGACGTTTTCTGCGTGCCGCGGTCGACTCCGTATTCGGTCAGACCTATCCCAATATAGAATGTATTGTCGTCGACAATGCCTCTACCGACGAGAGCGGCGCGGTATTGCGCGCGATCGAGGTGCATTACGCCAATGTGAAGATTATCCGCCGCACAGACAACGGCGGGCAAACTCGGGCCGCGATCGAGGGGTTTGCCGCATCGGCCGGGCCGTATGTCATATTTCTCGACGCCGATGATCTTCTGCTTCCCAATTGCGTCGAGACCCATGTCTTCGTCCATCTTTCGCTGCGCATTCATGCCGGGTTCACCTCCGGCGATATGCTCCAGGTGTCCGGTGATCAGGTGGTGTTGGGAACGGAGCACGCCTTCAGCCGCGTGATGAAAACCGGCCGCGGGATCAAGCCTCGGGCGGTGCGGCCCTATCGGCACCCGGCCGGCGAGACTTGGCCGCCGGAGAATTTCGATTGTCGCGTGCTGGAAACAATTCGCTTTGTGGGCCTGACCCAACAATGGGTCTGGTCGCCGACGTCAGGCAATTGCTTTCGCCGCGACGCGCTTTGCCTGTTTGCCGACAACCCGGCGCTGCTCAATCTGAAAACCGGCACGGATCTCTATTTTTGCATTGGAATCAACGCCATCAGCGGTAGTGTCTTGATCGACGCTCCCGTCGCGGTCTATCGCCTGCACGGCGACAACATATTTTCGCAGAGGCCCCAACTGAACCACGTTCTTTGCTATGAGCCGGGCAGCGCCGGCGACAGCAATGCAAAAGCAAGAGCGGCATTGGTGGATCACGTGGTCGCGCACGCCCATCGTTTTGTCGGGCAACACCCCTTTATAAGAATCGAGTTTCTCTGGCTGCTTTGGCGGCTTGACTGCAAAAACCCGGATCCCGACGCGCCACGTTGGGCACGCCGGTCGCGGGGGATAGCCGCGCTCGTAAAAAACTATGATTCGACCTCGCCGCTTCTCGGGGGGTGGCCGGTCAAGGCTTGGCTGGCTTTGTGCTTGGTGCCGTTGAAGGTGATTTTGAGTCTGGGGAAAAATCCACCTGGAGCGCTGCCGCCGCCGGCTTGAATTACCGCCGCGCCGCCTGCAAGGTCGGCCAGCTTTTGTTATCGTTTGTGAGAAAAATTGAGTTGCATCGTTTTAACCTTGCACTGCTCTTCCCATTAATGCGCGGAAAATCCGGTCCGCTGACCGGAGGGACATCTGTCCGAAAAATTTGCCCTTGCCCGCCCGGAAAGCTAGAATCGGGCGAATCGTCCCAGCGTGCGAAAGAACATGCTCGACATGAATTCCATTCTCCCCTGGTGGCTGCCGCTTTCGGTTTTCGTATGGGCCGTCCAGATGGCCGTCTTCCATGGCGTTGGGCTGTTTTTCGAGGGGAGCGACCGGATGGGAATGCTCGCGTCCTTCAAGGTGCGCGACATCGACCGGCTTGGCTATTTCGAGCTGTTGCCGCGGGTGCTCTTCAATCAAGTTTTTGTCCTGTTCCCGGCCATGATTGCGTTCCAGTACACGGGGCTGGCATTCACCGGCGCGCCACATTTGAGCATTTGGTATTTTCTCGCCGGAATGGCGGTCATGGGCATCGGGCACGACATTATCCAATATGTTTTTCACCGTTTTGTGCTGCATCGGCCGGGCTTGATCCGTAAGCTCGGACATGGCGTGCACCACTCGACCGGCGCGAGCAAGGCGATCAGCGCCTGCTACATGAGTCCGGCGGATTTTTTTCTTGAGATCGTCCTGCCCTATCTTGTGCCGCTGGCGATCATTGGAGCGGGAGCCGATGTTATGTTTCACGTTACTGCCGCCAGTTTAGGCGCGGTCGGGGGCCTCTACGAACATTCGGGATATGATTTCGCGGTTCGCTTGCCGCGGCCCAATCGGTCCGGTTTCAGGCTGCAACCGCTGGCCTGGCTCTCCCATCTGGTGACGAGCAAAGCGCATGGCGAGCATCATCGCCGAAGCAATGTCAGCTTCAGCGATGGTTTCGGCTCTCCCGGCATTTGCGACACGATTTTTAGGACCCGTTGGGATATGGCCGAAGCGGCGCCGAAATTTACGGAGCCCGCAGCCTCGCGCGTTCGATCAAAGCTTCGCCAGACGCACTGATGCAGCTGCCGCCTAGCGATCAACGCCTCCTTGAAGGCTCTGCATTCTTCCTGGATGACTTTGAACCGCTTCATGGCGGTAAACATTTTGGTCTTCTATAACGTGGGGCGCTTTTGCCGATATCCATGTGATGCGAAAAGTTGCGGCGTTCGTCCTGATGGCGTTTTTCGTTGCTATCGCACCGCGCGGCGGGCTTGCGCTAGCAAGCGAGACCCGCGCGACGGCGATCTTCCCGGTGGAGCTGTGGGATACCAGCGGAGAAGGCACAAGGACAGGTCAGGCGGAACGGCTAAAGCTTGCCACGAATAGGCTTACCGAGCTCCTGGAGCAAACTGGCCGCTACCGCAGCGTCGATCTTTCGCGTTTCGCCGCACGAGTTGCGGCGACCGAACCGCGTTACAATTGCAACGAATGCTGGCGGGACGTGGCGCGCGATGCCGGTGCCGAGCTGGCGGTCCTTGCGGTTGTGCACAAGGTGTCGACCTTGATCTCCTCCGTCGACCTTTATATCGCCGATCTCGCGACCGGCAAATATATCGCGCACGCCGATGCTCAGTTCCGCGGCGACGACGACCGGGCCTATGTCCGGGCTTTCGAGTTCCTCGTCAACGAGCGCCTGGGCCGCAAATGACCGTTTCCTGAAACCGTCGCCGGCCGGTTGGTTCACGGTTCGAAATCTTCGAAAATGATCTGATCCGCCCAAAGTTTTCCATGTACGAGAGCTTCCCGCGAGCGCACCGTCCAGGTCATGACCGGCATACCAATTCCTTTTCGACAGAGCATCGGCACGGAATGCGGCAAATGGGCAAGATTCCAAGATAGGAAATCCGGCCGGGCGAGCGGAAAATCCCTGAGATCCGCGAAGCTTGCGCGCCTATCTTGCGGCAGACCGGCCCATTCCGCGCCAGCGCCGTAGTGCGCTTGCGCGACAAGGCCCAGCGGGCACGCGGCGCCCGCGCCACGCAGGTGGATGAGGACTGCCGGATCGAAGCTTTTGAGGCAAGCCGGCCCCGCATAGGCGGCCACGGCAGCCATTGCCCGATCGGCAAGACGCATGTCGCCATCGTAACGGCTTTTGATCTCGACGATGACCGGTGTGCGGCCGCCAATGCGAGCGAGAAAATCCGGCAGCGAAACGATCCTTTGATCGCAGTCCTTATAGGACAGCTGGCCGAGTTCATTGGTACGGAATGAATCGACGACGCCTTCCGCCCGCAACAAACGGTCGAGGGTAAAATCATGGAACACTACGGCTTCGCCATCTTTTGTGCGCTGAATATCACACTCGATCGCGTAGTTCTTGGCGACCGCCGCGGCGGCGGCGGCTGGCGTATTTTCGACCAACCCAGATTGTTTGGAATGAAGACCCCGGTGCGCGATCGGCCGCGCCGTCAGCCAGTCCGGCGCATTTATTGTCCACCCCGTCAAGCGCCCGCGATCTCAAACAGGGCCTCGATCTCGACGGCGCTATCCAGTGGCAATCCCGCGACGCCGACCGTCGATCTTGCGTGACGGCCCTTGTCGCCCAGGACGTCCACCATGAAGTCCGAGGCGCCGTTCATCACGCCGGCCAAATTGGCGAAACCCGGCGCCGCGTTGATGAAACCGCCGAGCCTAATGCAACGCGAAATCCTGTCGAGATCGCCCAAGGCCGCCTTGGCTTGCGCGAGGATATTTATCGCGCACAAGCGCGCCGCCGCTTGTCCCGCGGTGCTCGAAACCGCCACCCCGAGCTTGCCGGTATGCGCGGGATCAAGCTTGCCGTTTGGACCATAAGCAAGCTGGCCGGAAACGGCGAGAAGCGAGCCGGATACGACAAACGGAAGATAATTGGCAACAGGCGCCGCCGGAGGGGGCAACGATATCCCCAACGCCACCAATCTGTCCTCGGCCGTCATGACCAAACTC
>DATARJ010000054.1:0-2963 GCA_036264205.1 Methylocella sp. | reverse complement strand
CGCGAATCCGTCCGAAATGTCCATGGCCGCGTGCGCGTGCTCGCGCAGCGCCGCGCGCAGGCAAAGGCGCGGGCGCGGTAGAAGATAGCGGCCGGCGAGATAGGCGGCGTCCGCTTGACTGACGCAATGGGTCCACTCCGCGTCTCGCGCCACGTCGAGGCGGAATTTTAGCCCCAAGGCGGCGTCCCCAACTGTCCCCGTCACAAAAATGCGGTCGCCCGCCGCGACGCCCGCGCGGACGACCATTCTTTGCGCCGGGACGGTGCCGAAAGCAGTTATCGACACGACGAGAGAGCCTGAACTCTTCACGGTGTCGCCGCCGAGCAGCGGACATTTGTAGGCCGCGGCATCCTCGCCGAGCCCTTGCGCGAAACCCGCGAACCAATGCGCCGTCCAATCTTCCGGCAAGGCAAGCCCGAGGAGAAACCCGGAAGGCTCCGCGCCCTTGGCGGCAAGATCGGAGAGGTTCACCCGCAAGGCTTTGCGTGCGACCGCTCCCGGCGGATCGTCCGTAAAGAAGTGCACTCCGGCGATCAACATATCCGTGGTCGCGACGATATCGTGGCCCGGTTTTTGGGCGAGAATCGCGGCATCGTCGCGCAGACCGAAGGCGTCCGGGCCCGCGAGCGGAGCGAAGTAGGTCGCGATCAATTCGTCTTCGGACGCCCTATTCATGAAATCTATTCGCGCGCAAATTCCGCCGCACGGCATTGGCGCGCCAGGGCGTCCAGCACCGCATTGATCATTCCGGCTTCCTCGGCGCCAAAAAAGGCGCCGGCGATATCGACATATTCCTTGATCGAGACACGCGCCGGAACGTCGGCGCGTTGCTTCAATTCAAAGGCGCCCGCACGCAAAATCGCGCGCATGACGGAGTCGATCCGCGCCAAGGGCCAATCCGCCGTTAAGGCTTTGTCGATAGACCGGTCGATCGGACCCTGAGCGGAAACAACGCCGGTCAGAATATCGCTGAAAAACGCGGTTTCCGCATCCTTATATTGCACGCCCTCGATTTCATTGCCGATCCAAAACGACTCGAACTCGGCGCGGGTGTCCTTCAGGCCTTTCCCGGTGACCTCCATTTGATAGAGAGCCTGAACCGCGGCGAGGCGGGCGGCGGAACGCCGGTCGGCATTGGCCATCAAGACGCCCCGATGGCAAGCTTCAGCCGATGGATCGATAGAGCCGCCCGCGCGGCATCGCCACCCTTGTCGCCTTGTTGGGGATTGGCCCGCGCCAAAGCCTGCGCCTCGTTCTCGACGGTCAAAACGCCATTGCCGAATGCGAGTTTTCGCGCAAGGGAAATCTGCATGAAGGCGCGCGCGCTTTCAGTCGCGACGATCTCGAAATGATGGGTTTCGCCGCGAATGACGCAACCGAGCGCCACCGCCCCGTCGAAAGGGTATTTCGAGTCTTCGGCATGATCGAGCGTGATCGCCATGGCGAGCGGGATTTCGAGCGCGCCGGGCACGCTGACGAGATCGAAGGAGGCTCCCGCCTTGGCAAAGGCGGTTTTCGCGCCCTCCAAGAGCATCGCGGCGATATCTTCGTAATAGCGTCCCTCGACAATGAGGAAGCGCGTGCCCTTGAGACTCGCATTGAGGATGGGCGGAGACCGCCGCGGCAAGGCCATGATGCTTACTCGAAACGAGGGGACACGCGGGCGAGGCGGCTTCAGGTAGCAAGCGAAACCTTCCGCCGCAAGCCTGGGGCCTAAGGCTTGCCGGGATTGCAGCCACCCAAAGCCGGGCGTATCGCCCTCCTCACGAAGAAGCGCGATAGCCGTGCTGTAGTTTCGTCGAACGAATGATCGCGCGCGCCTCGCCATCATGACCTGCCGCGCATGCGTTGGCCGCGCGGCCCAGATCAGTCTCGATCTGATCGTACACAGACCGGTTGACATTTCCAGTCCCGACGTCGGCGTCAAGCACGGTTTGATAGTGGTTGAGATCATTGGTACAGGCGGCGCCCTCGGGCAATATCGGCCAGTTAGGCCGAGCCGGCGCCTGGGGCGCCACGGCCGCGACGGGTGCCGAGGAGCCAGAGGTTTGATTGCAGCCACTGAGGGCTACCGCGGCGAGAATAACCCCCGTCGAAATGAATGCGGTGCTGAACATTGATCCAAGTCTGGACGATTTTTGCATTGCAAACTCCGCAAGACGCGCTAGGCTTGAGTTTCTTCGGTTGCCGTCGTGTCAGTATACATGCGGCCAGGGATAATCAACCAGAATGGATTGCCACCGGGAGCGCGCGAACCATCAATCCCTTTGGGCCGTTGGCTCGCGAAGATCGTGCCCAGATTTCCGCGCCTGCGCCGCGAGCGACAGGGCGCTCGCCTTGCGCGCAGTACCGGCCTGGGACGGGGCGAAAGTTCTGTGCCTCGTCCAGCACATAGAGACGGCTGGTTAGGCTCGGATTCCCCAGGTGAAGAGGTCATCTGCAACTGATTGACGACGGACTGCCGGGCATCGTCGCTTCCGAGTCCGGACAAGTTGTCACGCTAACCATTCCCGACTTATGCCCAGCGCAGCGGACCCTGGAAAGGGCCAGCGCGCCCGCACTGGGCTCGGTCTTGCGATTTGTTTTCTTCGGCATGTTGGATCTCGTCTTTCTCCAACTGATTCCGGCGATGGTCCCGGATAATATTATGCCCTTTGCCCTTCACCCCTCTAATCTTGCCGGGCGAAGTAGGAGAGACTATCTGTAAGCAGGCGATCGCTCCCGCGAGGTTGGCCGCGCCCGACGCCGGGACGCAGGTGACACGCACATTTGGTAAAGCCCTTTGCGCAAACCAATTTGCCGAAGGCCCGCCGCCTGCTAGATGTGGCCGCAAGCGCAGGTGCCGATACTAGAGTAGCCCGGAGGACATTTTTTTATGCCGAGTTACAAGGCGCCCGTCGCGGAAGTCCTGTTCCTTCTCCGCGATGTTTTTCCGATCCAGCGTTACAATAATCTGCCCGGCT
>DATARJ010000025.1:0-4132 GCA_036264205.1 Methylocella sp. | reverse complement strand
GCCGCGCCCAACGCACGGCCATAGCGAGAGAGCGCGCCCCGCGCCTCGGCGTCGGCTCGCCCAAGAATCGCGCCCGCTTCGACCGCATAATGCAACAGCGCGCCAGTTTTCATCGCCTGAAGTTTCATCACCGCTTCGGCCTGGTGCCGTTCCCGCGCCTGTTCGGCTTCGAGATCGAGCACCTGCCCGCCGATCATGCCGCCCAAACCGGCCGCGCGCGCAAGAGCGAAAACGAGCGCGATGCGAACCCCAGGGTCCGGGTCGGTCGCCGGGTCCGCCATCACATCGAACGCGTAGGTGAGAAGCCCGTCGCCAACGAGGATCGCGGTCGCCTCGTCGAAAGCCTTGTGGGTGGCCGGTCGCCCGCGGCGCAGATCGTCGTTGTCGAGGGCCGGAAGATCGTCATGGACGAGCGAATAGCAATGGATCATTTCAACGGCCGCCGCCACGCGCAGGACACCGTCGCCTTCGGCGCCGAGAAGGCGCGCGGTCTCGATCGTGAGAAAAGGCCGGAACCTCTTGCCGCCGTCGAGACTCGCGTAGCGCATGGCTTCGAGAAATCGCGCCGGCCGGATCGTCTCGCCCGGCAGAACGGTGGAGCTCAGCAGGGAATGGAGCATCCGCTCCGTGGCAGCGGCGATTGCCGTCAGCCTGGCCTCGAATTCGCGTGCCCGTGCGCCCCCCGTCATTGTCTCGTCGTCCTTTGGCCAATAAAGCCGTGGCTCTGCTTGCCCGATTGGGCGCGACCGGTCAAGGCTCGGTCATGGTATCCAGCTTCCGCCGGGCTAGTTTGACCGGCACGATTGCGCGCGTCGTCCTCCGCGTCGGCTTGGCGCTGGCGCTCGGTTTCGCCACGTTGATTCTCATCTACCGGTTCCTGCCGCCTATTTCGACGCTCATGCTTGCGCGTTGGCTCGAAGGCGAGACGGTCGAGCGTCACTATGTGCCGCTCGAACGCGTTTCGGGCTTTCTCCGCGCCGCTGTCATTGTCTCGGAGGACGCGCGCTTTTGCGAGCATAACGGCGTGGATTGGGGCGCGTTGCGCTGGGTTCTTCACCACCCGGGCGCAAACGGCCCCAAGCGGGGCGCTTCGACGATCCCCATGCAGACCGCGAAGAATTTGTTTCTTTGGACGTCACGATCCTACATCCGCAAGGCAATCGAGATTCCCTTGGCGCTCCTGATTGACCTCGAATGGCCGAAACGGCGCATTTTGGAGGTCTATCTCAACCTGGCCGAATGGGGAGACGGAATTTTTGGCGCCGAGGCGGCGGCACGGCATTATTTCCACAAGAGCGCGGATAGGCTTGACGCCAGGGAGGCCGCATTGCTGGCAACCGCTCTGCCCGATCCTCGACACCGCAATGCCGTGCGGCCATCCCGGCGCCACCTCTGGCTAGCTGCCCGCGTTATGGCACATGCGCGAACGGCCGGTCCGCTCGTCGAGTGCGTTGAATAAATTGCGCGATGATCCGTCCGACAACGGGTCCCACATCGCGGCTGCTGCCGCGCATTTTGGGATGGTCAAGCATGGAATTTCCTTGTAAGAGGCGGGTAAATCCGCAAGCGCGGTGCGGTTTTGCCCGCGCGAACCGAGATTGAGACAGCGACATGGCCGTTCCGAAACGCAAAACTTCCCGGATGAAGCGCGGATTCCGGCGTTCCGCCGATGCGCTCAAGGCGCCGGCCTATGTGGAAGACAAGGATTCCGGCGAGTTGCGGCGTCCGCATCATGTCGATCTCAAGACCGGCATGTACCGCGGCCGCCAGGTTTTCACCCAAAAGGCCAAGGACGAGTGAGGTCGCCGGGCATGGGCAATGAGGGCCGGGCCGAGGCATTTGGCAAGCCGCTATAACTGACCTCGGTCATCATAAATGGTTACGGCTGAAGTCATGGAGCGGCGCGCCCACGGCGACGCGAGAAGGTTTTGGTTGAAGCACAGGAAAATGCTACTGAGCCCGCCGCGAGAACGAGACAGCATAAGCCCCATTGCGTAAATCAACCATCGGATCGTCTGAGGTTTCGATACCTTCGGTGAGTTGACCGGGCAGGAACAAAAGCTTCTTTTGCGCATCGAGGCTGTCGGCTACAGGTTTGTCGATCGCCAACACCCCAAGTTCGACGACCTCGTTACGGTCCGGCCACGGCTGCGAGGGATCTTTCGTCGTATCGCCGGGTGAGGCAAGCCGCACCTTCAGGCGAAAATTCACCGGAGCTTGGGCAAGACGCGCCGCCAGCTCATCGATCAAAAAATCCGGTGCCTTCTTGGCCGCTTCCGCTTGGTCGAGGTGCACAACTTTCGCTGGGGTCATAATATAACGTACCGCGCGTCGCTGGCCTTCGTTGTTGACGAAGACGAAGGCATTGACGCCGTTATATTCTTCATCGGCGAAACTGTCGGGTGTTTGCGCCGTGGCCAGCGCGCGCGGCACGGACGGATGGGTCGCGACGAATTGATCGAGCTTAGTCGGTTTAGCTGCATTTGGCGGGCTGGCGGCTGCGGCGAGCAGCATGTCGCGGAAATCCGCGCTGTTGGAAACCGGAAAGAATTTGAGGGAATTGAGGACCATGTCGGTTTCGCTGCCATCCGGCAGGTGAAATTTGATCGCCATGCCATGAGGGTTCGCGAGGTCGGAGCCATCAGCGATATTGGGAACGCCCGTCGCGTCCGAGAAACGTATCGTCACGGGGATCGTGCTGCCGGCAAACAGCACCGCCTTGCTCAAACGAGCGGCTTGCGGCGTGGCTTTGAAACTTCCCGTGACGACCACTCCCTTGGCGTGATTAGCGCGAAATCCGGGATGCGCGCCAAAAAGTTTATTCATAGCGTCGACGAGTTGCGTCTCAACCGTCGCGTCTTGAGCCCCAACTGGCCCAATGGCCGCCACTAACATGAACGAAATTAATCCGGTGCGAAGCTTTTCCGCGGCCATTGGGGCACCTTTTACCCGTGGCGATGCACCACTTCAGAACATTTCCAGTTCCTACCGTCAATAAAACTTCGTGCTATGCGGCTTCTTGCAACCGCTTCGACACTTGCTCTCGCAGGGCGCGCAAGTCCCGGGCAAAAACCCGGATCCCTTCGGCGAGCTTCTCCGTCGCCATGGCGTCCTCGTTCAACATAAAACGAAAGGACTTTTCGTCGAGCGAGAGTTTTGCCGACGGGTGAGCCGCCGCCGCCTCGGGATCCAACCGGCGCGGCAGAGGGCCCATGTCGCGCGAGAGTTCCTCGAGCAATTGCGGTGAAATGGTCAGCCGGTCGCACCCCGCCAGAGCCTCGATTTCCTCTTTGTTGCGGAACGACGCGCCCATGACGACGGTCTTGATCCCGTGGGCCTTGTAATAGTTGTAGATTTGCCGCACGGAAAGTACCCCTGGATCAGTCTCCGCCGTGTAGGTCTTGCCCTCGGCCTTGCTGTACCAATCAAGAATGCGCCCGACGAAAGGCGAGATGAGAAACACTCCCGCATCGGCGCAAGCAGCGGCCTGAGTCAGCGAGAACGTCAATGTCAAGTTGCAGTCGATACCCTCGCTTTGAAGAATTTCAGCGGCCCGGATACCCTCCCAGGTCGCGGCGATTTTGATCAAGACGCGCTCGCGGCTTAGCCCCAGCTCTTCGTATCCGGCGATGATCGCGTGGGCCTTAGCCACCGTTCCCTCGATGTCAAAAGATAGATCCGCGTCGACTTCCGTCGACACCCGGCCAGGAACGATCTCGGCCAATTCCAGCCCAAAATTCAAGGCGAGCCGGTCGGTGATCTCGCTTGTCAAACGTTTGTGCTCCCGGCCCCAACGAACAGTGTCCTCCAAGAGACGCGCGTGATTCGGCAGGTGCGCCGCTTTTAGAATTAACGTCGGATTCGTGGTCGCATCGACGGCCCCGAAGCGGCGGATGGCATCCACATCGCCGGTGTCGGCGACGACGGTCGTCATGGCTTTCAATTGATCGAGTTTTGAGGGCATTGTCCTTACCGTTCGACGAAATTCAAATGGGTCAGGGATTAACGCGGGAGAGGAGGGATTGTTGCCCCGGCGAACTGTTTTACGGGCATCGCGGAGAAATTTTCTGCGGGTTACGGTTGGATCAAGCGTAAGAGCGCGCGTCCGGCCTTTGACTTAAGGTCCTTTGCG
>DATARJ010000019.1:0-2414 GCA_036264205.1 Methylocella sp. | reverse complement strand
GCCCGCCGCCGCCAAGGACTTCAGGGCATCGATATTGCCGTAAGGATCCATGATCGCGATGACGGCGGCGCCTTGCTTGGCGCCGGAGATGTCCGCGGCGGCAGGCCGCCGAACCCGCAAGACAATATCCGCGTCCTTCACGGTGGCGAGAGTATCAGGTGCGATCGCAGCGCCTGCGAGGGTGTACTCCTCATCCGGAATGCCGGACTTAAGTCCGGCGCCGGCTTGGATCTTGACCTCGGCGCCAAGGCCCACAAATTTCCTAACCGTCTCGGGCGTCGCAGCGACACGGCTTTCGGCCGGATCATTTTCGGCGGGAATAGCGATCAGCATGAATGGCTCCGGGAATCCTTGAGGCTTTGACCCAGCCCGATTGTGGTCCGCCGGTCAAGCCGTGGCTAATCGAACGCGCTGGCGGGTCCGGCAACCTTCACCCGCAGAACAACGCCAGCTGGCGAGGATGAGGGCCGCGCCGGCCATGGTGCATTTTATGAGCTGGAGAAACAACCGGTAAGTTTTTCGTGTTCGGCGTAGTCCATGGCGGGAGGGCCCGCGGGGTGAGCATGATTTTCAGCCATTGTGCCCATCTTTGATCGCGCGTTTTGGATCACCTTAGCTTTCGCAATGATTTTCCCCGCGCGCAAGAGGGAAAAGGGCGGACCTGCCGATTTTTGTCCAGCCAACGAAATTTGCCCGCGATAAGCGCGCCATGGACGCCCGCGCATAATTGGAAATGAAGTTGGATTTCTATCGCCATCAAACTGGCGCCGGCAGCCCCGCCTTGGCGAGCACGCCCGCTTGCCTGTCGTTCAAGGCGGAGGCCGAAAATTTGCCCATCGTCTCATGGAACAATTGGTAGAAATTCAGCCTCGCGTCGAGATGTAAAAAGGCGCTTCCAAGACCGATCGCGGCGCGGTCCATGAACACGAACTCGCGCGGCACCAGCACCGGGCCCGCTTTCTTCAAAGCCTGGTGGAGGTTAAACGCTTCCTTGCGGCCGTATTTCGCCGGCGCGACACCATCGGCGACGCTGCGCACCCGGTCATCGAGCAAGGGAGCGTAAATGAACCGCGCCCAGATGTTCAGGGTTTCGACGAGATCCTTGGTGAGACCGCGAAAGCCCCAGGTTTCATAGGCATGCACGGTGCGGGCGAAATCCTTGTGGAGCAATCCCTCGTAAAGGTCGACGACGCCGCCGACGAATTTGGCGGTGAAAATACGGATGCACCCATAATCGAGGAGGTTAATGCCGCGCGCCTCTTGGTCGTCAGTCATGCCGAACACCGTATAATTGCCAAGGTGCGCATCGCCGTGGATGATGCCGAACCGGCTGAACGGAATCCACCAGGCCTTGAACATCGCCTTGGCGATGCGGTTGCGCGAGGATTCGCCGGCTTGTTTGAAGAGGAGCAGTTTGCCGCCTTCGAGCCACTCCATCGTCAACAGCCGCCCGGTTGACAATTGCGGCCGCACGCTAGGCACCCGAACCTCCTCGACATGGCCAAGAATATCACGATAGAGCGCGGCATGTTTGGCCTCGCGGCGATAATCGAGTTCCTCGCGGACGCGGTCGCCAATTTCTTTCGCCATTTCGCGCGTGTCGATAACCGGATTGAGGCGCCTGTGCAGCGCGAACACGATTTCGAGCTGCCGCAAATCGGCTTCGACGATCGATGTCATGTCGGGATATTGCAGTTTGCACGCAAGCGCGGTGCCATCCTTGGCGGTCGCCCGGTGAACCTGGCCGAGCGAAGCCGCCGCCGCCGGATGGGGATCGAACGCGGCGAACAGCGATTGCCAATCCGCCCCAAGCTCCGCCCGCATCCGCCGCTTGACAAACGCCGCGCCCATGGGTGGCGCCTCGCTTTGCAGCTTTTGCAGTTCCTCGGCATAGTCTTGCGGCAGAAGACCGGGGACGCTCGCCATCATCTGGGCGGCCTTCATCACCGGCCCCTTGAGGCCGCCGAGCGCTTGCGCCAAGGCCGCCGCCTGGCTGCCCAAGGCGCCGCCTCGCCCGAGAAGACGGGCGCCGGCAATCCTGGCCGCGGCCCCGCCGACATTGGCGCCGACCCGGGCATAGCGCGCCGCGCGCGCGGAAAAGCGATTGGCTTCCTCATCTTCCATGCCCTGAATCCGGTCTTATGGAAGCGCGGCCCCGCGCGCGCTGGCAACACGACTTTCTTTCTTTAAGCTGAAGCGACCGGCGCGGGCAGCAAAATGCATACCTTCACGGAGACTTGCAAGCGAGCGAGGTCGCGGGGGCAGCCATTCCATGGCGGCACACGCCTGTGCGGCGATCGATGGGATCGATTGGCCGGGCGGCGCGTTCGATTGCGCTAATGCGCCGAGGGATCCGCCTTCGATCGAACATCCGCCAGGAGAGTAACCAGGGCCGTGACCGAGGTGGTGCCGCT
>DATARJ010000280.1:0-15084 GCA_036264205.1 Methylocella sp. | reverse complement strand
GGAACCGCCCTTTGCATATTTTGCGTTGTAGTCGTACCAGCCCCCGTCCGCAGCGCGTATCTCTATGACATCATAGGCTTTCTCGCCGATGACGGCGGAGGTTAGCTCGCGCCCGGCGACGTAGCGTTCGACCAAGACCTGGTCTCTATGCGGCCAATCTTTCTTCGTTAATTCTTGCGGGGGACGATTTTGACCCTCCCGCACGAACAGGACACCTACGGAAGATCCTTCGTCGAGGGGCTTTACGACGTAGGGGGGCGGCAAAACATGCTTTTCGGCCGCCGTGAAGCGATCGATCGCAACTCCTTCCGCAACTGGTACCCCGGCGGCGCGAAAAAGTTCCTTGGCACGATCCTTTCGCATGGCGAGCGCCGAGGCGAGCACGCCGGAGTGCGTATAGGGAATGCGCAGCATTTCCAAAATGCCTTGCATGATGCCGTCCTCGCCAAAACGCCCGTGCAGCGCGTTGAAGGCGACGTCTGGGCGGAGGTGCGCAAGCGTCTCGGCGATGTCGCGGTCGACGTCGACGCGGGTGATTTTGTAGCCTTCGGCTTCGAGGGCTGCCGCGCAGGCCTCGCCCGAGCGCAGCGACACGTCGCGCTCCACCGATAGGCCGCCCATCAGCACGGCGACGTGCTTTGTCATGATCAAAGATCCATTTCCGCCGCGTCGGAATTGCCCGATTGCATCCCCTCGCCAATAGCCTGCTTGGCCGGCTCGTTCCAATGCCAGGTGCCACCAAAAGCCTCGATCTGCGCCCGGCTCTGATGCCCGTATAATAGCTGCCGTCCCCGCAACGCAGGATATAGATGGTGGCGCCTTGCGTCACGGCCTTCGTCCTTCGAGACGCGCCCTTTGGGCGCTCCTCAGGATGAGGGCCTTGAGGTTGCCCCCGATGGCAGTTGTGGCACCCCCACCACACGAATTTCCCATTCGAGAGCGACCCCGCTCGTCTTACGCACGCGGGCGCGGACCATTTCGCCTAGGGTTTCGAGATCGGCGGAGGTGGCCTTGCCACGATTGATCAGAAAATTGCAATGCAGCTTTGACACCTGCGCATCGCCCAACGCAAGTCCGCGGCACCCCGCCTTGTCGATCAGCTCCCAGGCCTTGTGCCCCGGCGGGTTTTTGAAGGTCGAGCCGCCGGTGCGCGTGTTGACGGGCTGCGTTTCCGCGCGGGCTTTGGTGATCTCCGCCATCTCCGCAAGGATCGCTTGGCTGTCGCCGGGGCTGCCCGCAAAAACCGCGTGGGTAAAAATCACATCATCCGCCACGCCGCAGTGGCGGTAGGAAAATCCCATGTCCACGTTGGAAAACTCGACGATCCTGCCTTTGCGGTCGACGCCGCGGCAGGAGAGGAGAACGTCCCTCGTCTCGGACCCGTAGGCTCCCGCGTTCATCCGAAGCGCGCCGCCAATGGTGCCGGGGATGCCGCGAAAAAAAGAAAGGCCCGCGAGGCCTGCCTTGGCGGCGGCGGACGCGAGTTTTACGTCAAGACAGCTCGCTCCCGCGCGCAAACAAAGACCCTCGATCGTGACCTCTTGAAAACCTTTGCCGAGGCGGATCACGACGCCTTCAATGCCGCCGTCGCGCACCAGAATGTTGGAGCCCGCGCCAAGCGTTAAAACCGGAATGGCGGGATCGAGCCGGGCAAGAAAATAAGCAAGATCGCTTTCGTCGGCCGGCTCGAACAACACCTGCGCGGGACCTCCTGTCCTAAACCAGGCAAAGCCAGCCATCGGCGCATGGCTTGCGAGAGATCCGCGTAGACCGGGCATTTCCGTGGCGAGTTTTGGCGCGATGTCATGAAGGATCGCGGGACTTTTCTTACGCGGGGACAGCGGCATCGAAGGCCGTTTCCGCCGCGAGCTGGCCCGGCAGCGCCTGCGCCCACTGTGTGATATTGCCCGCGCCAAGGAAGACAACGTAATCGCCGGGTTTGGCGAGCGCGCGAATAAGTGGAGCCAAATCCTCTGGCCGCTTCAGGCCGAGCGCGTGGCCGTGTCCGCGCGCGTTCAAGGCGGCGACGAGCGAATCGCGATCGGCGCCTGCGATGGGCGCTTCGCCCGCTGAATAAACGTCGGCGACGATCACCGTATCGGCATCGTCGAACGCCCTCGTAAAACCATCGAAGAGCGAATGGAGGCGCGTGTAGCGATGCGGCTGCACGATGGCGATGACCCGAGCCTCAGCGGACGCGCGAGCAGCGCGCAGAACAGCGGCGATCTCGACCGGATGGTGGCCATAATCGTCGAAAATGGTTGCGCCATTCCATTCGCCAGTGCGGGTAAAGCGGCGCTTGACGCCGCCGAACGCGGCGAGCGCCTTTCTGATCGTCTCCGTGCTCATGCCGAGCCGATGCGCGACGGCGAGCGCGGCCGTCGCGTTCAGCGCGTTGTGATGACCGGGCATCGGCATGACGATGTTTTCAAGCACGGTCTCGGTGCCGCTCTCGCGGTCGCGAATGATCGCTGTAAAACGAGAAACGCCATTGCTGAGATCAAGACCGTTGAGCCTGACATCGGCGTCCGGGGCTTCCCCATAGGTGATGACCCGCCGGTCCTCGATCTTCGAAGCAAGCTCTCGCACGACCGGATGGTCGAGGCACATGACCGCGAAACCGTAGAAGGGAATATTTTCGACGAAAGCGCGAAAAGCCTCCTTGATCGCCTCGAAAGTTCCAAAATGATCGAGGTGTTCAGTATCGATATTGGTAATGACCGCTATGTCGGCGGGAAGTTTGAGGAAAGTGCCATCGCTTTCGTCGGCCTCGACCACCATCCAATCGCCGCTGCCGACCCGCGCATTGGTTCCGTAGGCGTTGACGATGCCGCCGTTGATGACGGTCGGATCGAATTTTCCGGCTTCGAGCAAGGTCGCGACGAGGGAGGTTGTGGTTGTCTTGCCGTGCGTCCCGGCGATGGCGACGCATTGCTTGAGGCGCATGAGCTCGGCGAGCATTTCCGCGCGGCGCACGACGGGCAAGCGTTTTTGTCGCGCGGCGATAAGTTCCGGATTATCGCGCTTGATGGCCGTCGAGACCACGACGACTTCCGCCGCGCCGAGATGTTCCGCGTCATGGCCGATATGGATGAGCGCGCCTCTGCCGCGCAATCGCAACACATTGGCGCTCTCGGACACGTCCGAGCCTTGGATCAGGTAGCCGAGGTTGAGCAAAACCTCGGCAATGCCGGACATGCCTATGCCACCTATTCCGACAAAATGAATGGGGCCTAGCTTATCCGGCAATTTCATGGATTCTTGTCCTTGTCACTCACGAGACTTTGCACCAGGTCGGCTAGCCGTTCGGCGGCATCGGGGATGCCGGCCCGCTTCGCCGCCGCGGCGCGGCGCGCGAGAGAGGCCGCGTCGCCCTGCGCCTCGACAAGAGCAGTCGCCAGCCATTGCGGCGAAAATGCGCTCTGCACGACAACAATGGCGGCCCCGGTCGCCGCGAACTGCCTCGAATTAGCGGCCTGATCTTGATCGAGCGCATGCGGAAGCGGCACAAGGATGGCAGGGCGCCCAATCACGGCGAGTTCCGACACGGTCGAGGCCCCGGCGCGGGCAATGACAAGATGCGATTGCGCGATCCGTACCGGCAAGTCGGAAAAGAAAGACCGGACCTCGGCATCGACGCCAAGGCGCCGGTAGGTATCGCGGACCGTTTCCTCGTCCTCCGCGCGCGCTTGCTGAACGATGATGAGCTTTTGCCGGGCGGCCTCGGGCATGAGTTCGATCGCGGCGGGCACCACTTCCGAAAAAATCCGGGCGCCCTGCGAGCCGCCGGTAACGAGGACCCGCAGCTTGCCACAAGGACAATCCGGGAAGGCCACCTGCGCGGCCTCGATCACGATCGGGCGAACCGGGTTTCCGGTCAGATGCGTCTTTGCTGCCAAAGTCCCGGGGAGGCCGCCAAGCGCCTCGAAACCTTTGGCGATTGCATCGACTTTCCCAGCAAGAAACCGATTGGCGCGGCCGATCACGGCGTTCCCCTCATGCAGAATTGTCGGCACGCGAAGCCGCGTTGCCGCGAGCACCGGAGGAACGGTCGGGTAGCCGCCAAAACCAATCACCGCGCGCGGGCGGATCCGTTTGAGAAGCCGGCGCGCGGCAACAGTTCCCCGGATTAGCACGAAAATCGCCATCGCGCGGGGGAAAAGGGCGCCGCTGCTCGGGGTCGCGGCGGCGACGTTGTGAACGGCATGCGCGGGAAAGTCGCCGCCGAATTTCGCCGCCCGTCTGTCGGTGACGAGGTGAACCTCGAAACCACGCACAGCAAGCGCATGGCTCAGGGCCGCCGCCGGAAACAAATGGCCGCCGGTGCCACCCGCCGCGACCACAACCGGACAGCGGCCATTCATGGAAAAGCTTCGGCCATGGCGTCCGCAACGATCGACGCATCCGGCCGTTTTCGCAAGACCGCGATCAAAAAGCCGATCGCAAGCCCCAGCGAAATAAGCGAGGAGCCGCCGTAGGAAATAAATGGCAGGGTCATGCCCTTGGCCGGTATGAGATGAACGTTGACAGCCATGTTGATCGTGCTTTGGAGGCCGAAAAGTATCACCAGTCCAGCCGCGGCGAAGCGGCAAAAAGGGTCCTTGTTGCGCGCCGCCATGAACAAGCCGCGCAACACGATGAAGGCGAAAATCGCAGCGATCAGGAGGCAGGCGAGAACGCCGAATTCCTCTCCCGTAACGGCGAAGATGAAATCCGTATGGGCATCTGGCAGAATGCGCTTAATTGTCCCTTCGCCCGGCCCCTTGCCGAGCCAGCCACCGGACAGGAAGCTGTCGAGTGCGGTGTCCACCTGAAACGTATCGGCCATGCCGCCGCCAGCGTCGGGATCGATGAATTTGAGAACGCGGGCGCGTACATGCGGCACCAATTTATAGGCAAGCAGCGCGCTGCCTAAGCCAGCTCCGCCAATGCCCGCCACCCAGAACCAAGGCAGCCCGGCCACGACGAAAAGTGCCGCCCAGATGAGCGAGACAAGCATCGTCTGGCCGAAATCAGGTTGCAGAATCAAAGGAACGATGGTCACCAACAACAATAGGACGGCGAGAAGTTTGGCTGGAACGTCGCGGCGCTTACCGGCTTCCGAAAAGGCCCACGCCACGAGAACGACAAAGGCCGGCTTCAAGAACTCCGAAGGCTGGACACCAAAAATCCAGCGCCGCGATCCCTTGATTTCATGGCCATAGAGCAGCGCCACGACGATCAGGGCTATCGACACCAAAAACACGAAAAGCGCGACCCGGCGCACTTGCCGCGGAGACAGGAACGAAGTTGCGGCAAGGACCGCGACCGAAGGGATCAGGAATAGAACCTGGCGGTGTACGAAGTGGAACGTCGAAAGGCCGAGCCGCTCCGCGACCGGCGGGCTTCCGGCCATCGTCAACACGAGTCCTGACACCATCAGCGCGGCCACCGCCGCAAGGATCCAGCGGTCGATTGTCCACCACCAGTTCGCCAGTGCCGAACGTTCCGCGCGGGATACCATCGTGTCCCCCTTCAGCCCGGTTTTTTCCCGGCGAGCAAAGCCGCGACGAGCGCGCGAAAACGATCGCCGCGCTTCTCGAAATCCGGAAATTGATCGAACGACGCGCAGGCCGGCGAAAGAAGCACGACTGGTTCCGCGAGCTGGCTCGCAAGGGCATCGCGCGCCGCTACCGGAACCGCTGCTTCGAGCGTACCGCAGCTCTCATAGGGAAAGGAATCCCCAATCGTTCGCGCGAAATTCTCGCTCGCCTCGCCGATCAGATAAGCCTTGACGACTTTGCCGAACAAGGGACGCAGAGGTTCAATGCCACCCTCTTTCGCCCTGCCGCCGATGATCCAAAACACTTTGTCGAATGATAGGAGCGCCTTTTCGGCGGCATCGGCGTTGGTCGCCTTCGAATCATTGATGAAGAGAACATTCCCCTTCCGGCCGACTTCCTCCAAACGATGCGGCAGTCCGGGAAAACTTCGCAAGCCTTGCGCGACGCGCTCGAGATCAAACCCGCGCGGCTCGAGCGCCGCGACGGCGGCGGCCGCATTCTGGCCATTGTGCTGGCCACGCAACGAGGCAATTCCGGCAAGGCCGGCGATCCGTGTCGAGCGGCCTCCGCCCCGCCGCATGAGACAGTCCCCATCAAGAACAATGCCATCTTCGATCGCGGTTTTGGTCACCGAAACACATATCGTTTCTCGGCCCGCTTTCATGCGATCGCCGGCAATCCCGCTTGTAAGGTCGTCGTCGATTCCGATCACCGCGAGATCGGCATTTTCGACCAGCTTTGCCTTGATCGCGGCATAATTTTCCATCGTGCCGTGGCGGTCCAGGTGGTCTGGCGTGATATTCAGAAGCACGCCCACCGATGGATTGAGCGAGGGCGCGAGAGCGATCTGAAACGAAGAGCACTCGACGACATGAACACGCTCTTGCGCCGGCGGCGCCAATGCGAGGATCGGGGTGCCGATATTGCCGCCAATCTCGACCGCGAGACCGAAGCTCCGGAATAAATGGGCGACGAGGGCCGTCGTCGTGGATTTCCCATTCGTGCCGGTAATCGCCACGAAAGGTGAGCCCGGCGCGATTTTTTGCCGCTCGCGGCAAAATAATTCTACGTCGCCGATAATTTCCACCCCGGCCTGCCTCGCCTTCAGCACGGTCCAATGCGGCGCGGGATGCGTCAACGCAACGCCGGGCGAAAGGACAAGTGATGTAAAATTCCGCCAGTCCGCACGAGCAAGATTTTCGATCCTGAGACCCGCCGCGCGGGCCTTCTCTCGCGCGTGCTCGTTGTCGTCCCAGACCGCGACACGGGCGCCGCCCGCGACCAGGGCCTGGGCCGTGATAAAACCCGAATTGCCCAGACCAAACACGGCGGCATGTTTGCCATTGAGCGAAGTCACAGGCGTCATCGTCACCTCAATTTCAAGGTGGAGAGCCCGATCAGCGCGAGCACGAAAGCGATGATCCAAAAGCGCACCACGACCTGCGGCTCGGACCAGCCAAGCTGCTCGAAATGGTGATGGATGGGCGCCATCTTGAAGACCCGTTTGCCGGTGAGCTTAAAGGAAACGACTTGCACGATAACCGACAGGGTTTCGAGAACGAATAGACCGCCGACGATGGCAAGAACGATCTCGTGCTTGACCGCGACCGCTATCGTGCCAAGCGCGGCGCCGAGCGCGAGCGATCCCGTATCTCCCATGAAGATTTGCGCGGGCGGCGCGTTGAACCAAAGAAAGCCCAAACCGGCGCCGATCAAGGCGCCGCAAACGACGGCGAGTTCACCCGCGCCAGGAACGAAATTAATCCCCAGGTAAGTCGAGAATATCGCGTTACCGGCGAGATAAGCGATGATCCCGAAGGCCGCCGCGGCGATCATCACGGGCACGATCGCGAGGCCGTCGAGGCCGTCCGTAAGATTGACCGCGTTGCCGGCGGAAACGATCACGAAAGACCCGAAGGCGAGAAAAAAAACGCCGAGGTCGGCGACGAAACCATTGATCGCTGGCAGGGCGAGGCCCGTCGTGTGCGCCGTTCCGAGTTCCATCATCGCGAAGCAGGCGATGATGGCTATCGCCACTTCCAAGGCAAGCCGCCGCCGGCCGGAGAAACCTTTTTGCGTCTGTTTCGTCACCTTCAATAAATCATCGTAGAAGCCTATCATGCCGAACCCGGCCATGACCAAAAGCACGATCCACACATAATGATTGCGAAGATTTGCCCAGAGCAAGGTGGAAACGATGAGACCCGACAAGATCATCAAGCCGCCCATCGTTGGCGTCCCGCTCTTCGTCAGGAGATGCGACGGCGGGCCGTCGTCGCGAATTGGCTGGCCCTTGCCTTGTTTCAGGCGCAAGGCGGCGATGATGCTTGGCCCGAAGAAGAACACGAAGAAGAGCGCCGTCGCGGTGGCGCCACCGGTCCGGAAGGTAATATAACGAAAGAGGTTGAGCGGCCCGAAAATGCTTGAAAATTGGGAAAGCCAAGTGAGCATTTCACGGTCCTTGACAACTTCGCGCGGAATTTTCCGTCGTGGCGTTTTCCTTGAGGGCATCGACGATCGCGCTCATCCGGCTGGCGTTCGATCCCTTGACGATCACCATGTCGCCGCTTTGCACCGCCGCCGCGACGACCGTTGCAAGGTCGCTTGTGCCGTCGCGCCAGGCCCCCCGCAAATGACCGGGCAAAGCCTCGAACAGATGTTTCATCAAGGGACCCGCCGCGAAGACGAGATCGATGTGATTGGCTACGGCATCGCCGGCGAGTTCGGCGTGCATCGCAGCGGCATTGTCGCCAAGCTCCAGCATGTCGCCGAGGACCGCGATGCGGCGTCCGCTGCCTGGCAAGGGAAGGGCGCCGGCCAGGGCGATAGCCGCGCGCATCGACGCCGGGTTGGCATTGTAGCTCTCGTCGATCAGCGTAAAGGGACCGTTTTTGGCGGATAGGCGCAGCCGCTCGCCCCGGCCGGGCTGCGCCGCGAAAAACGCGAGCGTGCCCGCGGCAAGCTCCAGTTCGACGCCGAAAGCCTTCGCGGTAAGAAGCACCGCGAGCGAGTTCATTGCAAGGTGACGCCCTGGCGCGCCGAGGCGGTAGGTCAACCTATGGCCGCAGACTTCCGCCTGCACCATGGAATGGTCCACGCCAAGCGTCACGCTCACCAGCTTCGCGTCGGCTTTTTCATGTTCGCCGAAGCTCGCGGCGTGACCCGCGGGCGAGGCCTTGGCATGGGCAAGGAGACGCTCATATTCGGCGATGTCGCGATTGAGGATTGCAACGCCGCCCTGGACAAGGCCGGAAAAAATCTCCGCCTTGGCGTCGGCGACGTCATTTAGGCTTTCGAAATATTCGAGATGAACCGGGGCTATTGTCGTTATGATCGCGACATGCGGACGCACCATCGCGGAGAGAGGTGTGATTTCGCCATGATGGTTCATGCCGATTTCGTAGATTCCGAAGCTTGTATGTATCGGCATTCGCGCCAGGGTGAGCGGCACGCCCCAATGATTGTTGTATGAAGCAACCGGCGCATGGGAAGCCCCCGCCTGGGTAAGCACGAGCCGCAATGCTTCTTTCGTCGATGTCTTGCCCGCCGAACCGGTCACCGCGACGATGCGAGCCGGCGAGCGCGCGCGGGCGGCAGCGCCAAGTCGTTCCAGCGCAAGGAGAACATCGGACACGACATAGAGCGGCCCGAGCGGCCGAAGCGCCTCCGCGTGGGCTTCATCGACCACCGCCGCGACGGCGCCCTTTTCGAACGCCGCGCCGACATAATCATGGCCGTCCGAGCTAGGTCCCTTGATTGCGAAAAAAAGGTCGCCTTTCTGGAGCGTGCGCGTGTCGATGGAAATTCCCGTGGCGCCGCCGCGCGGCACGGAGCCGCTTACCCGTGCCGCGAGCGGACCAACGAGACCGAGACTCGTCCATAGGAAGCCGTTGGCGGTGCTATTGCTCATGCGGAAAGATCTTTCATGAGCGCGCGCGCACAGCCGGAGTCGGAAAAAGGCAACGTCCTGCCGCCGACGATCTGGCCAGTTTCATGACCCTTGCCGGCAATGAGAAGACCGTCGTTTGGGCCGAGCATCGCAAGGGCCCGGCCGATCGCCGAAGCCCTGTCGCCGATCTCCTCGACATTGTCGAAGCCGTTCGTGCCTAGAAGGATGGCCTTGCGGATCGCCGCGGGATCCTCTGATCGAGGATTGTCGTCGGTGACGATGACGCGATCCGCCAGGCGCGCCACTACCTCGCCCATGAGGGGCCTTTTTCCCGCATCGCGATCGCCGCCGCAGCCAAACACCACGATGAGTTTGCCATGCACCAAGGGCCGCAGCGCCTTGAGCGCCTTGTCGAGCGCGTCCGGCTTATGCGCGTAATCGACGAAGACCGGCGCCCCCTTGCGGCGGCCGACGAGTTCGAGACGGCCGGGCGCGCCTTCGAGTTTTTCGAGCGCCGCGAAGACCGCGCCAGGGGAGCTTCCCGTGGCAATGCAAAGACCGGCGGCGACAAGCGCGTTCGCCGCCTGAAACGAGCCGGCAAGCGGAAGTAGGAGCGAGAAAATCCTGTCTCCATAGGCGATTTTGATCCGCGTCGAAAAATTCTCGGCCCCGCTTTCGAGGAGACGCAGCGCGGTGCCTTTCAAGCCGGTCGAGACGACGCGCAGGCCGCGCTTTTCACAAACCGCGACGACCTTTGCCGCTACATCGCTGTCGGCATCGACAACGGCGGGCTGGCCTGGGGCAAGCAAGTGGTCGAACAATTGCAATTTCGCGGCGAAATAGTTTTCCAGCGTTGCATGATAGTCGAGGTGGTCGCGCGAGAGATTGGTGAACGCGGCGGCACTGAGGCGGACGCCGTCGAGCCGGCGTTGCAGAATGCCGTGCGACGAGGCCTCAAGGGCGAGATGGGTGACTCCGCCGCGCGCCAGCCCGTCCAGAGTTTTGTGCAAGATCACCGGATCCGGCGTGGTCAGCGAGCCCGCTACTGGCCCCGAAGGCGCGACGACGCCGAGGGTGCCAAGCGAAGCGGCCTTGGCGCCGAGCGTTGCCCAAATCTGACGCACGAAATCGACGACCGAGGTCTTGCCGCTCGTTCCGGTGACCGCGACGATCGTCTCGGGCTGGCGCGGGTACATCCGCGCCGACGCGTGCGCCAAGGCGCTCCGGACGTCCGCCACCTTGATGAAGGCAGCGGGCGCGATGGGCCCCGCGGCAGCGCGCTCGGCGACGATTGCGACAGCGCCGTTCTGAACCGCTTGCGGCGCGAAGTCGAGGCCGTCCTTTTTTGTTCCTGGCACCGCGAAAAAAACCATGTCCGTTGTCACCGCGCGGCTGTCGGCGCTGATGCCCTCGATCTCGCGTCCGGCCAAGGCTTGTGGAATATCGGCCCGCGGAAACAATTCGGCAAGGCGCATCAATGAGCTCTTCCGCCATGAGCCGGCACATTCGCCTCCGCATAGCCAAGTTTTGCCAGGAGAGGGAACGGTTGCGTGGGCAAATCGATTCGCGGCGGAAGCCCCAGCAAAGGCCCGGTCCGCTCGATGATCTTGCCGGTGACCGGACCCGCGTTCCAGGCGGCGGTGCGGTACCCGGCGGTCTCGGGCAGTCCCTGCGGCTCATCCAAGAGCGTCAGAAAGAGATATTTGGGCTTGTCGGCCGGAAGAACCGCCATGAACGTCGTGAGAACCTTGTCCTTGGAATAATGGCCATGAACGATCTTATCTGCCGTGCCTGTCTTGCCGCCGACGAAATAGCCCTTGATATCGGCTATTCTCGCCGTGCCGGTTTCCGCGTTCAGCCGCATCAAATAGCGCATGGCCTCCGACGTTTCCGCCTTCACGACGCGCGGCGCATCCTTTTTCGCATCCTCCTCGTTCCGCCTCAAAAAGGTCGGTGCAACGAGGAGTCCGCCATTCGCCAGCGCGCCGACGGCCATCATGGCCTGCAAGGGAGCAACATTGAGGCCCTGTCCGAACGCAATCGTCATCGTATTGAGTTCGCCCCAATTTTTCGGAACAAGGGGCTCGGCGGACTCCGGCAGCTCGGTGCGCAGGCGGCTAAGCTGCCCCATTTTGCTCAAGAAAGCCTTATGACCCCCGACCCCAACCATCAAAGCCATGCGCGCGGCCCCAATATTGGATGAATAGGTAAACACCTCGGGCACGCTCAATACCCGGTGCGTCGCATGGAAATCATGAATGGTGAAGTGCCCGTAACGCAGGCTATCGCGCGCATCGATCCGCGAATGCAGCGTAACCTTGCCCAAATCGAGGGCCATTGCAATGGAAATAGCCTTGAAGGTCGAGCCCATTTCATAGACACCGACGGAAAGCCGGTTGATGTGATTGGGGTCGAGTGCGTCGGCCGGGGCGTTTGGATCGTAGTCGGGCAAGGACGCCATGGCGACGACTTCCCCAGTATTCACATCGAGAATTGCGGCCGCGCCTGCCTTAGACTTGAACTTGGCGATACCTTTGGCGAGTTCATCGCGGACCGCGTAAGTCGCCTTGAGATCGAGCGACGTCGTGATCGGCTTCAGATTCTCCTGCGTCAGACTGAATCCCGCGCCATGCAAATCCGCTAGTCCCTGGCCGTCGATATATTTTTCGATTCCCGAAATGCCGATGCCGTCGAGGTTGGCAAAGCCGAGAACATGCGCGGCAACGGCGCCGTTTGGGTAGACCCGCTTGTTTTCAGGCAGAAAGCCGACACCTGGCAGACCGAGGTGATGGACCTCCTGCTGCTGCTTCGGAGTAATTCCCCGTTTGACCCAAATGAAGCCTTTGCGGGAGCCGAGACGTCCGCGCAGTTCATGTGCGTCGAGATCGGGAAGCACGGCGGTGAGAAGTTCGACCGCTTCGTCCTTGTCGATGATTCGCCTGGGTTCGGCGAAAACCGACATGACCTTGATGTCGGTCGCCAGAAGCTCGCCGTTGCGATCGAGAAGATCAGGGCGTGCGGCGGCAATGGCGTCGGCGGCCGCGCGGTTGACGCTCGCTGGCGGTTCTGGGCGCAGTCCGAAATCGATGAGCTTCCCCGCGATGATTCCATAGACCACCAGAAATACCCACGCCGCGAGCCGAATTCGGGGTACGCTCTGGTCGAGCCTCGCCGCGAAAATGCCGGCGTATAGACATTTGACGGCGTGGACGCGGCTGTCCGGAGGCTTGACCGGCTCGCCGTTGGCCTCATGGTTGGATCCTAAATCGAAGCCGTCGCTCACCTTTTCGCTATCTTCGTCCATTTTCCGCGCCGTTATCTTGCCGGCGTGGACGACACCGCGGCGTCAAGCGCATTGGCGTCGCCAGGCGTATTCGTCGGCTCGCCCAGCCCGAGTGCTTCAAGTTTACGTCCGATCGCGTCGACTCTGGGTGCTTTGCCGGGTAAAGCTTCCGCCCGGACAATCTGGTTCAGGGCGATCGGTTGCAAATCGAGGAACCTGTCGGCGAGCGCTCGGATGCGCTCCGGGCGCGTCAAATGCGCCCAATCGGCGCGCAGCATGCCGATTTGGTCCTGCTCCAGCTTGATCTCATGCTGGAGCTTCACGATCGTTTCGGCATGAAAGATCGTCTCGTATTTGATCGTATAGGCGTAGATCGCCGAACCTATCAGCGCCGCGATCGCTAAGATATTTAATATCCGCACCATTTCAGCGGCCTTCCGGATGAACTTCTGGAAGCTTTGCGAGCGCCATCAGACGATCGTCGAGACCGCGAGGCACGGCTTTCGTGCGCACGCCGTAACGAAGCTTGGCCGACCGTGCGCGTGGGTTGGCGTTCATTTCATGCCGCGAAGGCAGCACCGGCTGCTTGCCTCTGAGCCGGAAGGTTGGCTCCGGCGGAGCGACCTCGTGCGGCAGCCGCCGGGAGGGCGTTTGGCCGCGCCCGGAACGCCCGGCGAAAAACTGTTTGACGATACGATCCTCAAGCGAATGAAAAGTCACTACGGCAAGCCGGCCGCCCTGCTTGAGGATCGCCTCGGCCGCGGCGAGCGCATGCACCAATTCGCCAAGCTCATCGTTGACCGCGATGCGCAGGGCCTGGAATGCGCGCGTCGCCGGATGCACATCGCCCGGTTTGCCCGGCGCCACGCGGGCGATCACTGCAGCGAGCATCGCCGTCGAGGTGAAAGGCGCTGTGGCGCGGCCCGTGACGATGGCATGGGCGATACGGCGGGACGTACGTTCCTCGCCGAAATGGTAAAAAATATTGGCCAAAGTTGTCTCCCCGGCGGTATTGACAAGGTCCGCGGCAGTCTTCCCCTCGCCGTCCATGCGCATATCGAGCGGGCCGTCGCCGCGGAAGGAAAAGCCGCGCGCCGAGTCGTCGATTTGCATCGACGACACGCCGATGTCGAGCACAACGCCGTCGAAATCAAAAAAGCCACGCTGCCGCGCCGCCTCGTCGAGCCTTCCAAATCGCTCCTTTACCAGAAAAAGCCGTCCCCGCGCTTCGGCCACCAGCCAGGCTCCGCCGGCAATTGCGGCAGGATCGCGATCGAGCGCGAGAACGCGGGTGCTGGGCTTGGCGAGCAGAGCCTTCGAATAGCCGCCGGCGCCGAAGGTGGCGTCGAGATAGAGGCCGCCCTCGCGCAGCGCGAGCGCGGCCATGACTTCGTCACGAAGCACGGGAACGTGCCGGGCCGGTCCGCCGGCGGCGAGATAAGTTTCATCGCCGCGACCCGATGTCATTCCCGTGCTCCATGTGGCCGTGGCGGCGGCGAATCCGGCGCCACGTGTCTGGCACTGAGCTGTTTTCGGAAATCATGCAGCCGGCTTTTGGCCTCCGCCAGGTGCACGCGAAAACGTCCCGGTTCCCAGATCTGAAACTTGAAGTCATGCCCGACGAAAGCGACCTCCGCGCCGATGCCCGCATAGGCCTTGATGCTTTCGCTCAGGTTTACCCGTCCCTCCGAATCGATCTTTAGAATCTCGCTGGTGCCGATGAGAGCGGTCGAAAACAGATCGCGCTCCTCCGAATAGGGAGAGAGAGGACGAAGAAGCCCGTGAATTTCCCGCAGCAAGGCATGGCCCCCGCAATCCACCGCTTCGACATCGAGCGAGGGATGAACATAAAGTCCCTCGAACCCGTCACGCGCGAGCACCGCCCGGAACGGCGCCGGAATTGAGACCCGGCCCTTGGCATCAAGCCTGCTCGTGTAATTCGAGAGAAATCCGCCAGAACCGTCCACTCCCAACCCCCTGCGCGAGCTCTCGGCCGGGCGGGGAAGCGCCGCTCTGCGCCCTGGAACCGTCCCGGCGTCTTTAACTCATAGCGGGACAGCGTGGGATCCCATGGGAAAATTTGGGCGTCAATGGAATTGCAGAGCCCTCGCAGTGTTGCACTTGAAGGATTGGTAGCGTCCTTTCGCGGCCCTGAGGAACTTGAGGCGAACCACCATCGAATGGCTCACCGTGCTCGCCAGTTAAAACAGCAAGCCGCGCTCCGGCAACAGTGCCGTTTCGACGTTATTTACGGCTGGAAGGCTCGCGTTCGGGAGCGCCCGATTTGACACGAGGCTGCGTTACGGAGGGCGGATCGCTCGCCGGAAAACTATCGGCAAGTTCGCGATCGAGCTCGCGATCGAGCGGCG
>DATARJ010000391.1:0-6435 GCA_036264205.1 Methylocella sp. | reverse complement strand
GATCGCCGAGGTGGCGGCGTCCATATAGAGGTCGATTTTTCGCCGTGCCATGATGACCAAAGGCCGGATCTCATCAATTCCATGAATGTGGTCGGCGTGCGCATGAGTCAGCAGGATGGCATCGAGGCGGGCAATGCCGAGCCCGAGCAATTGGTCGCGAAGATCGGGAGACATGTCGACGAGGACTTGGGTCGTGGCCCCGTGTTTCCGGGTCCGTTCGACCAACATCGAGCAGCGCCGGCGGCGGTTTTTTGGATTGTTGGGATCGCAGGCGCCCCAGCCTTGGCCGACGCGCGGAACCCCGCCGGAGGATCCGCAGCCGAGGATGGTGAAGGTCAGGCTCACGCCGCTTCCGCGCCGATCACTGGAGCAGGCATCTTGGAAAACAAGCGGAGCGCATTCGCGCTCGTTTCCGCGGCGATTGCTTGCGGCGAAACGCCCTTCACATCGGCCAATACTTGGGCGGTGGCCGCGACAAATGCCGGTTCGTTGCGCTTGCCGCGATACGGAACCGGCGCCAGATAGGGCGCGTCGGTTTCAACCAACATCCTGTCCATTGGCACCTTGCGGGCGATCTCCCGCAGCGGCCGCGAATTCTTAAACGTCAAGACTCCGGAAAACGAAATATAGAGCCCAAGTGAAAGTGCGGCCTCGGCAAGCGTGGCGGAGGAGGTGAAACAGTGGAGAACCCCTGCAAAAGCGCCCTTCCCCATTTCGTCGCGTAAGATTGCGGCGATATCGGTGTCCGCGTCGCGGGCATGAATGACAAGCGGCAGCCCGCTCTGCCGAGCGGCCGCGATATGGGTGCGGAAAACTCTCGCGGCAACGGTGCGTGGGGGTTTGTCGTAATGATAATCGAGCCCGGCTTCGCCAATGCCGACGCATTTCGGGTGTCGCGCTAACTCGACCAAGCGATCTTGCGACACTTCGGCTTCTTCATGCGCGTGATGCGGATGCGTCCCAACTGTGCAAAAAACGTCCTCGTAGGTTTCGGCGATGAGGCTGATCGAAGCAAAAGCTTCCGTGCGCGTCGAAATGGCGATCATCCGCTTAAGCCCGGCGGCGCGGGCGCGTTCGACCACGGCATCGCGTTCGGAGCCGAAATCCGGAAAATCGAGGTGGCAATGACTGTCAATCAGCATAATTGCCTCTAGAAACGTGCCACTACGCAGCTAAAGGTAGCGCCGGGGTGTCAAATCGCCCTGTCCGGCACTTACGCCGCCGACCTTCGTGTTGCGCCGATGTCACACCGGCTATTCATTTAAACTCCGGGCGCAATGTTATCGAACTTTTGACGATATTGGGAGCCCACCTTTCGCCACGCGGTGGTGTCCGCTTTGTTGCCACCGGAGAAAGCAACGGGATGAGGGTTTGGCAAAAGCCTGACAAATGGGCCCCTTGGTCAAATCCGTCGCGAGGTTGCCGTAGAAAGCACAATCAAATCAGGGGAGTCCCTCATGTCTGTTGTGCCCTCAATAATCGTTCTCGTGATAACAGCTCTGCTTGTTTTTCGCCGCGAGCTCACTCAGCCCACGGCCGGCGCTAAGCGGCGTCATGCGCATCGAGCCAAGCCAGTGCCGCGTCCGGCAGCTGGACGGCCTTCTCGCAACGCGCCTTGGCCGCCTCGCCTCGAAAAAGCCGGCCAGGGCCTTCCAGAACCTCGCTGAGACAGCTGGCACACTTGTCCTGATATGGCGCCTGCGCCGCCTGCCTTGCATAGGACTATCGGTCAGCACGCTGGACCTCTCGGGAGCAAATCTTCCTCCGCGTCTATGTAACGCGGAAACACCGGCGAAGGCGTGGGCAGAAGCGTTCCCGCCACGAGACCTTGCGCGATCTCGGCGTGAGCGAATTTTCGCGCGTTCGCGGGGACACCCAAAAGGCCGAGAAGTTTTTCCATCGAGACCGGCATGAACGGTTGCGCCATGATCGCGACCATGCGCAAAATCTCGGCGGTCACATAAAGGATCGTTTGCATCCGCGGGGGATCGCTCTTCCGCTTTACCCAAGGTTCTTCCATCGCGAAATACCGGTTGGCATCGCCGACCACGCGCCAAATCTCGGTGAGCACCATGTGCAAGGCGTAGTCTTGCATCGCGGCGCGGGATTTCGCCGGAAGCGCCGCCGCTTGCGCCAAGAGCGCTTGGTCCGCTTCGCTCAGCGCGGCCGGCGCCGGCAATATCCCGCCGCAATTCTTGGCCACCATCGACAAGGAGCGCTGCGCGAGATTGCCGAGATCGTTGGCAAGATCGGCATTGATCCTATTGACGATGGCTTCATGCGAATAAGTGCCGTCCTGGCCAAACGGCACTTCGCGGAGCAGAAAATACCGCAGCTGGTCGGCGCCATAATGTCCAGCGAGTGCAAGCGGGTCGATCACATTACCAACTGACTTCGACATTTTCTCGCCCCGGTTGAAGAGAAACCCGTGGACGACGATTTGGCGCGGCAGCGCAAGTTTGGCCGACATCAGGAACGCCGGCCAGTAGATTGCATGAAACCTGGTAATATCCTTGCCGATCACATGCGCGGCCGCGGGCCAAAATTTTGCACCCACGGCTTCGGGGTCTGGGAAGCCGGTTCCGGTGATATAATTCGCCAACGCATCGACCCAGACATACATCACGTGCCGCGTATCGCCGGGCACCGGAATGCCCCAGTCGAAGGTCGAACGGCTGATCGAAAGATCAGTCAGGCCCCGTTCGACGAACGCAATAATTTCGTTGCGGTATTTTTCTGGCGTCACGAAATCCGGGCTGTCGCGGTAAAGCTTGAGGAGCCGGTCTCGGTAGGTCGAAAGCTTGAAGAAATAACTCTCCTCCTCGACCCATTCGACCGGCGCGCCGGTCGGGGCGAGACGGGTGCCGCCCGGCCCTTCGGTCAAATCCGCGGCGTCGAAAAAGGCTTCGTCGCGAACCGAATACCAGCCGGGATATTTGGCGAGATAAATATCGCCGGCCGCCGCCATTCTGGCCCAAAGCTCGCGCGCGGCCGCATGGTGGCGGGATTGCGTGGTGCGCACGACGTCGCAGGCTTCGGCAAAAAGAGCGGTGCCCATCGCGGCGAATTGCGCCGCGGTGCGGTCGGCGAGTTGTTGCGGGGACAGGCCTTCTCGGGCCGCGGTCCGCTGCATCTTCTGGCCATGTTCGTCCATCCCGGTGACGAATAAGACATCGAAGCCGTCGAGCCGCTTGAAGCGGGCGATCGCATCGGCCGCGATCCGCTCATAGGCATGTCCGATATGCGGCGCGCCATTGGCGTAGGGTATCGCGGTGGTGATGTAGAACGGGGAGCGGGCACTCATGGACTTGCAATCTTAAAGCATCGCGAGGAACCCACGGATAGCGGCCCCTGCGATGTCCCGCTTCAGAGTGAAGAACCCCTCGCCGCCGCCGCCAAATCGCCGAACAGGGACAGGACAAACGGCCTCTTGTCCAGATTGAAGGTTTCGGTCTCGCGCGCCGCCTCCGCCAGTTTTTCCCATACAAGGGCGTAGGGCGCAAGCCGTCGCACGCAATCGCCTTGGAAGGTCCGCGCGCCGTCCCGCACTCTGGCATCGAGCCAGGCATCGATCGCGGCGAGCATCGCCTCGAAATCCTTGCCGTCGTTGCGCGCCGTGACCCGCTCGGCCAACGCACGGACCCTGCTCCAATCTACCCGCGGCAGATCGTCCAGCATGCGTCCGAGATTTGTGTCGAGCTCGATTCCGCGATCGTCGAGAAGCCGCAAGACATTATGGATCGAGCCCTGCGCGCGCGCAATCGCAGCCGCAAGCTTCGCTTCGCCGGCGGCGGACCACGGCGGTCCGAGCGCCGCCACGATGTGGCCGATGTCCGCCGCCGCCAGAGGTTTGCGAAGGATTTTTTGGCAGCGCGAACGCAGCGTCGCCAGCATACGCCCGGGCCGATGCGCCACGATCAGAAATAGCGAGTGTGGCGGCGGTTCTTCGACGAGTTTCAGAAGCGCATTTGCGCTGGACAAGTTGAGGTCCTCGGCGCAATCGAGGATGCAGATCCGGTAGCCGCCCCGCCCCGCCGCCTGCTGAAACAGGTGGATGGCGCGGCGGACATCCTCGACCCGGATTTCCGTAAAGAACCTTTTGTCTTTTTCGTTCCACTCGCGGCGCAGAAGAACCAGATCGGGGTGCGCCATCGCGGCGATCTGGCGAGAGACCGGATGGTCCGGCGCCACAAAAAGATCCGCCCTCGCCGCGCCCGCGGCAGCCGCTGGATCGGGGTACGCCAGAAGAAAGCGCGCGAGGCGCCAAGCGAGGGTGGCCTTGCCAACGCCTGGCGGTCCGCCAACGATGAAAGCCTGCGGCAAATGTCCCGATAAATAGGATCGAAGGAGACCCGTTTCCGCCTCGGCGTCACCGAAGAAATTATAGCTCTCGCGCGGATGCGGGGTATCGTCAAAACGGTCGGACTCGGGACTCGTTTCCAAGGTTTTGGACGCCATTGTTCTAGCCCTGCCTAGCCTGCTTCGCCGCCGCCGGAGCGATGAGCCTGCCTGCGACAACCTCGAAGATCGCGTGCGCGACGTCCTCCTCTGCGCGCGCCGCGTCGATGATGGCGCAGCGCTCGGGTTCCGCCGTCGCCATCGCCAGGAAAGCGGCGCGAAGGCTCTCGTGAAATTGTAAATCCTCGCGCTCGAAACGATCGGGTGCTGCTCCCATGCCCCGCCGGCCCGCCGCGCGGGCGAGGCCTTCGGCCGCCGGAAGATCCAGGATCAAGGTCAGGTCGGGCCGAACATCGCCCAAGGTGACCCGTTCGAGCGCGCGCAGGAACCGCGGATCGAGTTGGCCGCGCGTGCCTTGATAAGCCCTTGTCGAGTCCGCGAACCGGTCGCAGACGACAAAAGTTCCCGCCGCCAGGGCGGGTTCGATCTTCTTGTCGATATGGTCGACCCTCGCCGCCGCGAAAAGGATTGCCTCGGCGGCGGGGCCAAGGCGCGCCACGCCGCCCGATAGGAGCACTTTGCGCAAGACTTCCGCGCCCGGCGATCCGCCCGGCTCGCGGGTGCCAATCGCCTCTATTCCCGCGTTCCGAAGATTGCGCAGGAGATGGCCGGCCTGAGTCGATTTGCCAACGCCTTCGCCACCTTCCAGCGTGATGAAGCATCCGCGCACTTTTGGAATATGGATTTGTGTGCACGCCTCGCTCATCGCTTGACGACATATTTGCGGAAGAGCCCGGTCGCGTATTCGATCCCGGCGTCCATGGCCCGGCGTGGCAGCGCACCCTGCTCGACCGCCGCCGCCGTCTTCAAAGGCAGATCGAGGATTTGCTCCGTTCCACGAAATATCTTGAGACGCGCAACCTCTTTTCCCGCCTCGACCGGCGGGATCAGCGGACCCGTGTAGACAATGCGCCCGGTGAATTTTCCGGTCGCAGTCCGGGGCACGAGAATCTTCACTTCCTTGTCGGCGATAAGAGGCACCTCCGAGGCGCCGCCGCCATAGACCTTGGCGTCGCCGATTGTCTCGCCGGCCTGAAAAATTGTTTTCGAGTCGAACGAACGAAACCCCCAAAGGAGTATCTTGCGCGCTTCCTCGACTCGCTCCTTGGCGGTTCGGCAGCCGTAGAGCGCCAGGATCAGACGCTGACCGCTTTGGACGGCAGAGCCGACAAGGCCATAGCCGCTTTCGTCGATGTTGCCGGTTTTCAGTCCGTCCGCGCCGAGATCCATGGTCAACAACGGATTGCGGTTCGTCTGTTTGATCTTGTTCCAGGTGAAGTCTTTCTCGCCGAAATATTTATAAAGTTCCGGGTAGGTCAGGATGACGTGATTGGCGAGCGCCACCATTTCCCTGGGGCTCACTTTTTGATCTGGATCGCCTCTTCCCCATGCGTTGGTAAAGGTCGAATGCTCCAAACCAAGCTCGCGCGCGCGCTTCGTCATGAGCGTGGCGAAGGCTCCTTCCGATCCGGCGATCCCTTCGGCGAGCGCAATCGCCGCGTCATTGCCGGACACAATCACAAGGCCGCGAATCAAATCCTCAACTCGGATGCTGCTGTTGAGGGCGGCGAACATGCTGGATCCCCGCGACGGCGCGCCGCCATAGCGCCAAGCAGTCTCGCTGACCGGGAATTGATCGTCGAGCTTCAGATGGCCCAGGGCGATCTCGTGGAATACGATTTCGGCGGTCATGACCTTCACCGTGGATGCCGGAACGACGAGAGCGTCGGCATCCTTCTCGAACAGCACGCTTTGCGTGGCCGAATCGATCAAAATCGCATGTGGGGCGCTGGTTTGTATTGTCTGGGCGAAGGCCGCTGCGATGCCCCCAGCGGGTCCTTGGAGGAGAATCGCGAGCAAGAATGCGGGGACAGAATTCGGATGCCTGGAACGAAAAAAGCACGCGATCGATCCAATTGTTTGCATTGCGCACCACCGCAGGGCAGGACTTCCGGCGCGGCCCGAGAGGAAACCCAT
>DATARJ010000377.1:0-4340 GCA_036264205.1 Methylocella sp. | reverse complement strand
GCCGCTTCGGCGTCACGCAGGTTGTATTCGCGGGTTGCAATTAAATTCACGGCGCGATGGCTTCCTTGCGGCGAGCGCCGCATTAAAGGTCGGCCCGGCAACAAGGGATTGGACCTTGGCGACCTCGACGATGCCCGGGGGAAGTTGCGCGAAGGCCGCGCCGGTCGGCCAAAAACGGTGCGCGGACCCCGGACCTTGACACCTCGAAGAGATTCCCCTATCTACGGCTGGCTTGTTAGCACTCGTTGCAGAAGAGTGCTAACAAAGCGCAGTTGCAAATCAGCCGCAAGCTTGGCAAGGCGCCTCCCGTGACAATGGCGCATCGCCGGCGGCGTAGAAAGGAACCAAAAGACATGAACTTTCGTCCTTTGCACGACCGCGTCGTGGTCAGACGCCTCGAAGGCGAGGAAAAGACCAAGGGTGGGATCATCATCCCCGATACCGCCAAGGAGAAGCCCCAGGAAGGCGAGATCATCGCGGTGGGGCCCGGCGGCCGCGATGAAAGCGGCAAGCTCACTCCGCTCGATGTCAAGTCCGGCGACAAGGTTCTGTTCGGCAAATGGTCGGGCACGGAGGTCAAGATTGACGGGCAGGATCTCCTCATCATGAAGGAGAGCGACATCCTTGGCGTCGTCGCCTGAGCTCGGCAAAGCCTTCATCCAACGCTTAAAGAACCCGTTTCAGGAGTTTCAAAATGGCAGCCAAAGACCTCCGCTTTTCGTCCGACGCCCGCGACCGCATGTTGCGAGGCGTCGAAATTCTCAACAACGCGGTCAAGATCACTCTAGGTCCCAAAGGCCGTAATGTCGTCCTCGAGAAATCCTTCGGCGCGCCGCGCATCACGAAGGATGGCGTGACGGTCGCAAAAGAGATCGAACTTGCCGATAAGTTCGAGAATCTGGGCGCCCAGCTGGTGCGCGAAGTCGCCTCGAAGACAAACGACCAGGCTGGCGACGGAACTACCACGGCAACCGTCCTCGCGGCTGCGATCATCAAGGAAGGGACCAAGGCGGTTGCCGCCGGCCTCAATCCGATGGATCTGAAGCGCGGCGTCGATCTCGCCGTTAACGCCGTCGTCGCCGATCTCAAGAAGAACTCGAAAAAGGTGACCTCTAATGAGGAGATCGCCCAGGTTGGCACAATTTCGGCCAATGGCGACAAGTCGATCGGCGAAATGATCGGGAATGCGATGCAGAAGGTCGGCAACGAGGGCGTCATCACGGTCGAGGAAGCAAAGAGCCTCGAGACTGAACTCGATATCGTCGAAGGCATGCAGTTCGATCGCGGCTATCTCTCGCCCTATTTCATCACCAACGCGGAGAAGATGATCGCCGAACTGGAAGATCCTTACATTCTCATTCATGAGAAGAAACTGTCTTCGTTGCAGGCGCTGCTGCCGGTACTCGAATCCGTCGTGCAGGCCGGCAAGCCGCTCGTCATCATTGCCGAGGACGTCGAGGGCGAGGCGCTAGCCACGCTCGTCGTCAATAAGCTGCGCGGCGGCTTGAAGGTCGCGGCCGTCAAGGCGCCAGGCTTCGGCGATCGCCGTAAGGCCATGCTCGAGGATATCGCGATCCTCACCGCTGGCCAGATGATCTCGGAAGAGCTGGGCATCAAACTTGAAAACGTGACCTTGCAGATGCTCGGCCGCGCCAAGCGGGTTCGCATCGACAAGGAAGAGACCACGATTATCGACGGCGCCGGCGACAAGAAGGACATCGAGGCGCGTATCGCCCAGATCAAGTCACAGATCGCCGATACCACCTCGGACTATGATCGCGAGAAGCTTCAGGAGCGTCTTGCCAAGCTCGCTGGCGGCGTCGCGGTGATCCGTGTTGGCGGCGCCTCGGAAGTGGAAGTGAAGGAAAAGAAGGACCTCGTCGATGACGCGCTCAATGCTACGCGCGCGGCCGTCGAGGAAGGCATATTGCCGGGCGGCGGCGTGCCGTTGTTGCGCGCCATCAAGGCGTTGGACGGCATCAAGGTCGAAAATCCCGACCAGCAAACCGGCATCGAAATCGTCCGCAAGGCCATCCAGACACCGGCACGTCAGATTATCGACAACGCTGGCGACGACGGCGCGGTTATTGTTGGCAAGCTGATCGAGAATACATCCTACGCCTATGGGTATAACGCCCAGAGCGGCGAGTACGGCGATTTGATGAAGCTTGGCATCATCGACCCGACCAAGGTCGTGCGCATCGCCCTTCAGGATGCGGCCTCCGTCGCCGGTCTCGTCATTACGACCGAGGCGATCGTCGTGGAGGCCCCGAAGAAGGAATCTCCCGCCATGCCCGGTGGCGGGATGGGCGGAATGGGCGGAATGGATTACTAAGTCCATCCTCTTCACCCTGGATTTTGCGCGAAAGGCCCCGAACTCCGGGGCCTTTTTCGTCTCGACGGATGGATCATCCATAGAGACGCTTCTCGACGAAAAAGAATCCCGGAAAATCAATAAGTTGGAGCAGGTCCCGAAACATTCTGTCAACTTTTCCGCGACCCGCACTGGCGGCGCAAATAGCGTCCAAGCATTATTTTTACAAAGCCTTGCCGCACCGGTTTCCCCCGGCTCGTAAAATGCTCTAAGATCACCTTACAACAACAGCGGCAAAGGGGGAGACCAAACACGATGCGTCGAGCGTCCGAGCTGCCGCCGGACACGGCCGCCAACCGGAAAACCGCGACGCGAGCGGATCTCCTGGACGCCGTTTACTCTTCGTGTCCCGCCCTTTCGCGCGCCCAGGCCAAACAAATTTTCGAAATGACGCTGGAAGAGATTACCGATGCGCTGGTGCGCGGCGAAACAGTGAAGCTGCGCTCCTTTGGGCTGTTTTTGGTGCGCGCCAAACGCGAACGCATCGGCCGCAATCCGCGTACCGGCGTGGAAGTGCCGATCACGCCGCGCCGCGTTCTCACCTTCAAGCCGTCGCCGGTCCTCTGCGCAGCCGTGAATGGCGCTGCGGCCCAGGAAGAGACGGATAAAGCCGATCGGCCCTGACGCTTGGTCAAAACAAGCTTTCCGGTCAGAAATCGCTACAAACAAAAGGCCAAAATATCTCCCCTTCATGATCCCTGGAGCCGGTCCGCCAACGGCCTTGGCTAGGTGGCGCTGTCCCGCATTTCATCTCCCTCATAAAAAACTTGCGGATACATCGTCAGGTTTCTGATAACAATAGGTAATCCATGTCTCTCCTTGCCATCTTCGTGGGCCTTTTCTCGGCCACCGCCGCCGTCGTCAGTTTGAAGACCGGCGACCATATCGTGCTGTTGCTCGCGGGGGTCGGATTTCTCTGCGCCTTCACCACCTACCGGTCGCGGACGATCTCGACGTTCTTACAAGTCTTCGCGGCGATATTCGCGGTCGAGACCGTGCTCTTCGGGACCATCTTTCTGATTGCCCAGACCGGCCTTTGGCCTTCTTCGCTCGAAGACTACGAGCTTCCGGAAAGCCTGCCGCTCACCGTTGCGATCTTTGGCATCCTCGTCCATGCGATCTCGTTCATTCCGGTCGTGCGGTCGATGACCCGCATCGCCGACCGCTATTTCGATACCAGTGATGAAACCCGCGCCCGCATCTGGCCCTTTCTTGCCTTCAGTGCGCGGGAGCGGCGGGTAGCCATCGCGATGGTCGTCTTGCTTGTCGTGATCAATCAGGCGCAGGTCGGCATGAATCTGCGGCTGTCGTTCTTCAACCGCGATTGGTTCAACGCCATTCAAAACAAGGACGAGGCCGCGTTCTGGTCACAGCTCTTCACCGTCTTCGTCCCCTGGGCATTTCTCTATATCGCGACGGCGGTCCTCGAATATGTCGTGACGTCGACTTTGATCATTCGCTGGCGGCGCTGGCTCACCGGCCATTATGTCAACCGCTGGCTCAATACCCACACGCATTATCGCATGTCACTTGCGGGCGGGGCCGCCGACAACCCCGATCAGCGCATCTCGGAGGACATCAACCGGTTCATCGACGGCGGCCAGATCGGCTATGGCATTTATAGCTTTTCGATTCTGTTGATATCGAATTTGAGCTCGCTTGTTTCCTTCGCGATTCTGCTTTGGGATCTTTCGGCGAACTTTACCTTGCCCTACACGGCGATCGCAGTGCCCGGATTTCTGTTCTGGGTCGCGCTGATTTATGCCGGCGTTGGCACGCTCGTGACCCATTTGATCGGTCGCCCCCTCGTCCGCCTTTCCTTCGAGCGGCAGCGCTATGAAGCAGACTTCCGTTTTTCGCTCGCAAGATTGCGCGAATACGCCGAACAGGTCGCGTTGCTCTCCGGCGAGCCAACAGAAAAAATCTCGCTCACGGCGCGCTTTGGCGCGATCGTCAAGAATTATTT
>DATARJ010000352.1:0-1611 GCA_036264205.1 Methylocella sp. | reverse complement strand
CGCCTCCGAGCCCGAGCGCATCAAGCGGCAGATCGAGGATGTGATCGGGCTCGATGCCTCGCACGCCCTGCTCATTTCGGCGAAGACCGGACAGGGCATCGATCAGGTCCTGGAGGCGATCGTCACCCGGCTGCCGCCGCCAAAAGGAGACGAGACCGCGCCCTTGAAGGCGCTGTTGGTCGATTCCTGGTACGACGCCTATCTCGGCGTCGTCGTGCTTGTGCGCGTCATCGACGGGACGCTCAGGAAATTTCAGAAAATCAAAATGATGGGAACGGACGCCCATTACGAGATCGACAAGATCGGGGTGTTCCGGCCAAAAATGCAGGATGAGGCGGAGCTGAGGCCCGGCGAAGTTGGCTTCATCACGGCGCAGATCAAAGAGGTCGCCGACACCCGAGTCGGAGACACGATCACCGATGCCCGCCGCCCGTGCGCCGAAGCGCTGCCCGGCTTTAAGCCTGCGCAGCCGGTGGTTTTCTGCGGGCTGTTTCCGGTCGATGCGGCGGATTTCGGAGATCTTCGCGCGGCAATGGGACGGCTTCGCCTTAACGACGCGAGCTTCTCCTACGAGACGGAGAGTTCGGCGGCTCTCGGCTTCGGTTTCCGCTGCGGGTTTCTGGGTCTCCTGCATCTCGAAATCATTCAGGAGCGGCTGGAGCGCGAGTTCAATCTCGATCTCATCGCGACCGCGCCTTCCGTTATCTATCGGATTCTTAAGCGCGGCGGGGATGTGGTTGAATTGCATAATCCGGCCGACATGCCAGATCCGGCGAAGATCGAGACAATCGAAGAGCCCTGGATTCGCGCGACGATCCTGACGCCCGACGATTATCTCGGCGCGGTATTGAAGCTCTGCCAGGAGCGGCGCGGGGAGCAGGTCGATTTGAGCTATGCCGGGAGCCGCGCGATGGCGGCCTATGACTTGCCGCTCAACGAAGTCGTATTCGATTTCTACGACCGGCTGAAGTCGATCTCGAAAGGCTATGCGAGTTTCGATTATGCAATCGCGGATTACCGCCCAGGCGATCTCGTCAAGATGTCGATACTGGTCAACTCCGAGCCAGTCGATGCGCTCTCCATGCTGGTCCATCGCGATCGCGCCGACGCGCGCGGCCGCGCCATGGTGGAAAAGCTCAAGGAGCTGATCCCGCAGCACATGTTCCAGATCCCGATCCAGGCGGCGATTGGCGGAAAGATCATCGCGCGGGAAACGGTTAGAGCGCTGCGCAAGGATGTGACCGCGAAATGCTATGGCGGCGACGTCACCCGCAAGCGCAAGCTTTTAGAGAAGCAAAAGGCGGGCAAGAAGAAGATGCGGCAATTCGGCAAGGTCGAGATTCCGCAGCAAGCTTTTATCGCGGCGTTGAAGATGGATGGGTGATGAGCACGTTGCATGCGATCATTAGGTCCGCCGCGAATGCGGATACCGGCTTCGCGGCATTATTTGCCGGTTTTTATCCGCGCCCATTCGCGGACAATCGTTTTTCGCGCCGCTGGATCATGGTTTGGCACCGCAAAGAGCCGTTGCAGCATCGCGGCGTCTGGGTAAATCGCCTTGTTCTCGACGATGTCCTTGCCGATCGAGGATTTGGACGCGAGGACGCCGTT
>DATARJ010000311.1:0-5970 GCA_036264205.1 Methylocella sp. | reverse complement strand
CGTCGGCATTGGCCTCGCCCGAAAGCCCGGCGGCGGCGAAGCCATCGCCGATCTCGACGCCCTTGGCCGCATTGATCGACATTAGGGCGCCCGCCAATTCCGCGTCGAGCTTGCCATAGACCGGCGCCCCCCAGCCCGGCGGCACATTCTCGGCCACGATCTCGATCACTGCTCCGATGGAAGACCCTGCCTTGCGGATGGAATCGAGATAGGTTTCGAAAAACGTCGCCGCCTTGGCGTCGGGGCAGAAAAAGGAATTTTTCGTCACCTCGTCCCAATCCCAATTGGCGCGATCGATTTTGTGCGGGCCCATTTGCACGAGCGCGCCGCGGATCCGCACCTTATCGATGATTTTTCGCGCGATCGCGCCCGCCGCCACGCGCATGCCCGTTTCCCGCGCGGAAGAACGGCCGCCGCCGCGATGGTCCCGGATTCCATATTTGAGATCATAGGTGAAATCGGCGTGGCCCGGCCGGTAGGTGTCCTTGATGGCGTCGTAGTCCTTGGAGCGCTGATCGGTGTTCTCGATCAAAAGCGCGACCGGCGTTCCGGTCGTCACCTGGCGTTTGGATTTTTCATCATGAAAAACGCCGGAGAGGATCTTGACTCGATCGGCCTCCTGCCGCTGGGTTGTGAAGCGCGAGGCGCCGGGACGCCGCTGATCGAGATAGTGCTGGATGTCACCTTCTTCGAGCGGGATCAAGGGCGGGCAGCCATCAATGACGCAACCGATCGCAACCCCATGGCTTTCGCCAAAAGTCGTCACCCGGAAAAGATGGCCAAATGTGTTGTGCGACATGGGCTGCGATGCGGTAACAGACAGGTTTGAGTCTTGGTTGAATTTGACTGGCGCCTACTTCGGCGGCTCAGCCGAGGGGCGGCGCGGGGCAGGCTTAAAGGGTTGGAAGTCATACTCGTTTGCATCGGGTGAAAAACCGTAACCGCCTCCATAGTTTCCTAATGGCTTCTTTAGCAGCTGTTCTCGCCTCCAGAGAAAATTTTACCCGCTCGCGTTGGCGTCTATGAGATCAAGCTCCCATTCGCGCGCCGCACTAATCTGCTTTTCCTTTTCCGGATCAACCCGCAAAAAACTTACGCCAATCTTCACGAGATCGGCGTTGCGATGTTCACCCATGTCCAGACCGTAAAGGTAATTGCACACGCCGCCACGGCTAATGCAGCAATAGAGACGGACCATTGCATGAACGCAGTCATAGGATACGGTTGCATCGCGGTTTTTCCAAAGAACAGCGCGTCGTAATTGCTTACCGCCTGCTACGAGCTAAGTAACTGTTTCAATGCCTCCCCCTCATCCTGAGGAGCCCACGAAGTGGACGTCTCGAAGGATCCGCCGCCGCGGCCCGTGAGTCGCCCTCGTGCTTCAAGACGGGTCCTTCGGACCCTCCTCAGCATGATGGCTAAGGTTCTGTATTTGATGCTAAGGCGCATCCTGCGTCCCCGCCAACCATCACCCCTTCTCCCGCAAGAGCCGCCCCTTTTCGCGATTCCAGTCCCGCTGCTTTTCGGTCTCGCGCTTATCGTGTAGCTGCTTTCCGCGGGCGAGCGCGATCTCGATTTTTGCCCTACCTCTTTCATTGAAATAAATTTTTAGCGGCACGATCGTCATTCCCTGGCGTTCGGTGCCCTGTGCGAGCTTCGCGATCTCTCGCGATTTTAAAAGCAGCTTGCGCGGCCGTTTCGGGTCGTGGTTGAAACGATTGGCTTGCAGATATTCGGGGATATTCGCATTGACGAGAAAAACTTCGCCGGCTCTATCGACGGAGGCGTAACTTTCCGCGAGGGTGACCTTGCCGCTGCGCAGCGATTTCACTTCGGTGCCGGTGAGCATCAGGCCCGCTTCAAAAGTTTCGCCGATTTGATAATTGTACCGCGCGCGCCGGTTGTCCGCGGCGATTTTTCGCGGGCGCTCTGGCTTGGAAGTCACTTCCCACCCCTGCACGATTTCGCTTTGTCACGCATGAATGAGTCCAGCGTGGCTCATCGCCGCCTTGATCGCGGCCTGCGCCGCCTCCGACGCGGGCAGCATGGGGAGCCGTATTTCGCCGGAAATTTTTCCGAGCAAGGAGAGCGCATACTTGGGGCCCGCCGGACTGGGTTCAACGAACAAGGCCGCGTGCAGGGGAGCCAATTGGTCCTGCAGCTTGAGAGCCGCCGCGTAATCGCCGGCAAGACACGCTTCCTGCATTCGCGCGCATTGTTTGGGCGCGACATTGGAGGTCACCGAAATGCAGCCATGGCCGCCATGCGCCATCACCGCAAGTGCGGTCATGTCTTCGCCCGAAAGCTGGATGAAATCGGGCCCGAGCGCGTGGCGCTGCAAGGCCGTGCGGGCGACATTGCCGGTCGCATCCTTGACGCCCGCGATATTTTTCAATTCGTAAAGCCGCTGCATGGTGTCGATCGACATATCGACGACCGAACGCGGCGGAATATTGTAGATGAGGATCGGAATGCCCACGGCGTCGTTGACCGCCTTGAAATGGCAAAAAAGACCCTCCTGCGACGGCTTGTTGTAATAGGGTGTGACGATCAGAAGGCCATCGGCGCCGGCGGTTTCGGCGAAACGCGCAAGTTCGATCGCTTCCTGGGTATTGTTCGACCCCGCGCCGGCGATGACCGGAACTCTCCCCTTGGACTCGCTGACGCAGGCCGCGATGACCTTGCGGTGTTCCTCGTGCGACAGGGTGGGACTTTCCCCGGTCGTTCCAACCGGCACGAGACCATGCGTGCCGTTGACGATTTGCCAATCGACGAGGGCTCGGAAACGATCCTCGTCGAAGCGCCCCTCTTGAAATGGCGTGACAAGCGCTGTGATGGACCCCTTGAAAGCCGTCTGTCTCCCAATTGCCACAGTGTTGCCTTTCCGAAAATTCGCCCAAGTGGCGCCGTAATTTGGGGGCTTTGCTCAACAAACAAGCGTCGCGGCGCTGACAACCACGCCAGGATGGCTGCAGCATGAGACATAGACTCTGAATCCGCTCTCGAAAAGGACTCTTTTGTCGAGACGAACCGCCAATTGAGCCGAGGACGGCGCTTTCCGACAGTCAAGGCGGCGGCGTACCGGATGGGTTTCGTTTGCCATTTGTTAAGCAAGAATGGTTCATGTTTGTCCGGTTTCCGCGTCGCTTTGTAAGATTGGATGAACCATGCTCGCATGGCAACTTCGTTTCGGACGCATGCCGGGAATCGGTGCGGTAGCGATTTGTGCCCTCGCCGCGGGATGGACCGCGGGGCAACGGTCGCTATTCGTGGGAGTTCGCCGCGAGGAGCCGTCGTCCACTTCCCTCCCTCTCGCCCCGGAGCGCGATTCCAAGGGAACCGCGTCTGCGAACGACGAGACTCGTTCGAGCGAGGGCGATCTCGCCAAGGCGGCGCCGCACGCCGGCGTACTCTCTCCGGACTTCACGTCGCAACAAGAACGCGACCTGACCGGCCTTGCCGAGGCTATCGCGTTTTATAAGGCCGGCGACCTTGCGCGTGGCGACAGCGCGGCGATGGCCGCAAAGGACAAAACCGTCAGAACGGCCGTTGAATGGATCGCGCTGCGGAGCTTCCCGCGTGAAACCGGATTCGAGCGGTTGCAGGCCTTCATGCAAGCGCACCCGGCCTGGCCCGCGCTCGACTGGCTGAAGAAGCGCAGCGAGGAAGCCCTATTCGGCGATCGCAAAAGTGGCGCGCTCATTAAGACTTTTTTCAGCGGTGCGGATCCCGAGACTGCGGCGGGCAAGCTCGCTCTTGCGCGCGTTTTGACCGACGACGGCAAGACGAGCGAAGCGGCCGCCCTGGTGCGCGCGGTGTGGCGCGAAGCCGACCTCAACCCCCAGCTCGAAGCGAAGGTGAAAACGGATTTCAACACCTATTTGAACAGAGCCGACCATAAATTTCGTGCCGATCGTTTACTCTACAAGGAGCAGATCGCCGGGGCGTTTCGCGCCGCCGCCTTGGCCGGGCCCGATGTGCTGGCGCTCGCTAAGGCTCGTGCCGCCGTGATCAACGAAGGGCCGAGCGACAAGCTTCTCGCCAAAGTTCCGTTGGCCCTTCGCACCGACCCCGGCTTTCTTTTCGCGCAGATCCACAAACTGCGCCACGCCGACAAGATCCGCGCGGCCGCCGACATCATGCTGGCCGCCCCACGCGATCCCTCGCGTCTCATCGACGGGGACGAATGGTGGATCGAACGTCGGCTTCTCGCCCGCAAGCTCCTCGATCAAAACGACGCGACGACCGCCTACAAGTTGTGCGCCGAAAATTCCGCGATGTCGCACGAAATGCGGATCGAGGCCGAGTTTACGGCCGGCTGGATCGCGCTCCGCTTCCTTAACGACCCGGCCCGCGCGGGGGGGCATTTCGACGCCATAGCCAAGCTCGCCGAGACACCAATGTCCCGGGCGCGAGCTGCTTATTGGCAGGGCCGCACCGCCGAGGCAAGCTCCACGGCAGGTTCCGAGACAGCGGCCCGCAAATTTTACGAGCAGGCGGCGGTTCATCAGACAACCTATTACGGCCAGCTCGCGCGCGCCAAGCTCGGGGTGACAACGCTGCCGATCCGCTCGATCTCCAACGAGGCGAAGGGAGAGGACCGCGAAGACGCGATAAAGGTGATCGAACTTCTTTACGCCGCCGGCGAAAAGGATTTGGCAGCTCCGCTTGTCGTCGAAGCGGCGCGTCACCTTGCCGATGAGACCCAAGTGGCGGCCCTGGCAAGCCTCGTTGCAAAGCAGCGCGACGCGCACCTTTCGCTTAACTTCGGCAAGATCGTAAGCCAGCGCGGCATGGCGGTCGATGCGCTGGCCTTTCCGGATTATGGCGTGCCTGCCTTCGAGCCTTTGCAAAATTCCGCCGCGCCGTCGGTCGTCTATTCGGTCGCCCGCCAGGAAAGTGCCTTCGAGCCATCGGCCGTCTCGTCGGCCGGAGCCAAAGGTCTGATGCAGATGATTCTGTCGACCGCGAAACGGACCGCCGACCATGCGCGGGTCGCCTTCGACCCAAAGCGGCTCCTGACCGACGCGGCATTCAATGCCCAGCTCGCGGCACGTCATCTCGGCGAGCTTATGGCCGAACAGAAGGGCTCGTACATCCTGACCTTCGCCGCCTATAATGCCGGCGGCAAGAGAGTCAAGGAGTGGATCGACGCTCATGGCGATCCACGCAAACCCGGCGTCGATCCGATCGACTGGGTCGAGCGGATTCCCTTCACCGAAACCCGCAATTACGTCCAGCGGGTGATCGAAAATCTCAGCGTTTACCGGGTTCGGTTGGGCGAGACCGAGCCAACATCGGCCGAGACCATTCTCAACGCGCAGGCCAAGCTCTGAACGGATTCTCGGCCGGTGGCGCCGAGTCGCCATCGCGCCAAGAAGGAGATAGCCGACATGTCTGTGCCGAGCATCGGATTAGCGCGGACGTGGAAATCATCCCCATTCAAAAGATCAACGAAGCCTATGAGCGGATGCTGCGCAGCGACGTGAAGTACCGCTTTTCAATCGATATGAGCTCGCTATCGCGGGCGGCATAAAGCCCTGGTCTCGGCCTTGCTCTGGGGATCGGGGGGCGGCGTCCGCGATCTTGCTTTGCGCAACATCGTTTGTTGATTCACCATTTCCTCGATCTGGCGCACCAAGGCCCGGCCGTCGTAAGGTTTTGGCAGGAACCTGCCGTCGCGCGGAATCACCTCCTCGCGGGTGCGATGACCGGAGGTGAGAACAATTCCGATGCTCGACCAGCGCTGGCAGATACGTCGCGCGAGGCCCAGGCCATTGAGGGAGCCCGGCATTTCGACGTCCGAGAACCCGACGCGCACCTCTTGGGTCGCCCTGTTCTTGGCGATGACAGCGAGTCGGTTTTTCTCTATCGGGAGAGCTCACGATCACAGGCGATTAGGCGGTATACTTTTCGCCCCGGCGTGGCCAGAAGGTGATGCCAAGCCCGATGAGCAGGACAGCGCCCAAG
>DATARJ010000259.1:0-1678 GCA_036264205.1 Methylocella sp. | reverse complement strand
GGCGGATTTGGCGAAGCTCGAGGCCAAGCTCGAGGCGAAGATCGCCGAAGCAAAGGCCGATATCCTCAAGTGGGTCGTGGGCGCGATTGGGTTTCAGACCGTCGTCATTTTGGGAGCGCTCGTCTCCCTAGTCAGAATTTTCGCCAAATGATCAAGGCGCGGAGCGGACGCAACGCAATCGCGCGACATCGGAGGAAAATTCCCGCGACAGGGAAAACGATTTCTCCTGGTCGTCTCCGGCCAAAGCCTGACAACGATTTCCGCCATAATGCCCCGGCGCAAAAACCTTAAAAAATAAGCGTAACTGAACACCATAGATAGCCTGGGGCCAACGGAATTTTCCCTGACCTCACGGCAGAATGGCGAAGGCCCGCGCGGGAAAACCAAGACCGTCCTTGACCTTCGGCCAGCTCACCACAATCAAGGCCCCCTTGGCGGGCACCTTGTCGAGATTGGCCATGACCTCGATCTGATAATGGCCGCTCGTCAAGAGATAGGTTTCGGTCGCCATTTTTTCGGTCGTGTCGGCGTCCAGGGATTCATGCCCGATCGCCGTGATCCCGCGCTCTTCGACGAGGAATTTGACGGCCTCCAGCGACCAGCCCGGAAATGGCGTGCGCATGAATTTTGCGGGGTCCTTCTCAAAATCACTGGACATGTCGGTTCGGAGCGCCGCGAAGGCGCCGCCCGGCACGCGGCCGTTTTGTGCCTCCCAGGCGTGGAGATCCGTTACCGAAAAAGCGTGGTTGGGGTCGGCGGCGAGATAGGGCGTCGCGTCGAAAACCACCAGCGGCAAAATCATCTTTTCAAGCGGGATTTTGTCCATCGTGATCCCGTCTTTTGCAAAATGCGCGGGAGGATCGATGTGGGTGCCATATTGCCCGGCCATTTCGTAATAAGTCGCGCGAAAGCCGTCCTTCTCGATCGTATAGGGTTCGTGAGTTTTGGGATCGGTGGCGGGGCTCATCCGCGCTTGCCCGAAGCCGGACCAGACCGGGGTGTCCGGGCCAAACGCATGAGTGAGGTCGACGAAAGTTTTTGACGCGATGGCATGGTAGGCGTCGTCCAGCGAAGTCTGCGCCCGCGCAGGAAACACCCACAAGTGCGCAGCCAGAAACACGGTAGACGAAACGCAAATCGTTTTTGCCGCCGCGCTCATTTGCCGGCCGGCTTGTGGAACATGAAAACTTTTCAAGGACGGCGATCTCCTCGTCTAAATCCAACCCGCATGGTTCAGGTTAATCTATAACTGTGGAACGAGATAAATCCTACTTCGATCGCGCTTGGCCGGAATTCACCGCGCGCGCCGACGCGCAAGCCGCGCGATCCGTGCCCCACAGTTGCGCAACCGGCCACAAGCCACTAGAAGCGAGCCTCACCTCAACGGGGTAATCATGCGTCCTTCTCATCGCGCCGCCGGCGAATTGCGCCCTGTCACGCTTGAACGCAATGTCGCGCGCTTTGCCGAAGGCTCTTGCCTCGTCAAATTCGGCGCCACCCATGTGCTCTGCGCGGCTTCGCTCGAAGACAAGCCGCCCCCCTGGCTGCGCGGTCAGGGACGCGGCTGGATCACCGCCGAATACGGCATGCTTCCGCGGGCAACCCACACGCGCTCGAAGCGCGAGATCGCGTCCGGCAAGCAATCCGGCCGCACCCACGAGATCCAGCGTTTGATCGG
>DATARJ010000253.1:0-2669 GCA_036264205.1 Methylocella sp. | reverse complement strand
TATGTGATCGTCGGCGCGATCAGCGTGATAGCCGCTACCCTGCTTGGATTGCGCAGCGCCCTTCGCAACGCCGGTTGGATCACTCGCGACCGCACCGTGACCGTCGGCGCCGCAGCCATCACTGTCATCGGATGGTTTCTCCTAGCCATCGCACTCGCATCGGTCGATGCCTATCGTGGCACCGCGGATCGTATCCCCACGATCCAATACGGAATTCTCGTTCCGATCCTCATTGGCGGGTTACTAATCTGGCGATCGCCCCGCGTCGCGCGAATCATTGATGCGGTGCCCCAGCATTGGCTAGTCGGGGTTCAGCTCTATCGTGCGGTAGGCGTGATTTTCCTGATCCTGTATGCGGCCGGCAAGATGCCGGGATTGTTCGCCTGGCCGGCTGGCCTCGGCGACGTGCTTACCGGCGTCCTCGCGCCGGTCGTCGCGGTTGCCTACGCGCGTGCACCGGGCAAGAATGCCGGTCTGGTCTTTGCGTGGAACCTCTTTGGACTCGCCGATCTCGTCGTCGCGGTGACGGCGGGATTTCTTACCTCCCCTTCACCGATCCAATTGTTTTCCTTCGATCTGCCGAATGAGCTCGTTAGCCAGTTTCCGCTGGTGCTTATTCCGGTCTTCCTCGTGCCACTCTCGGTACTCCTCCATCTGGCATCGCTGGCAAAGCTCCGCCGGAGTGCCTTGCCCGACAACCGCCGTCGCGAAACGGCACGTGCTCCGGCGTGATCCCGGGGTGTTTGAGCCGCAAGGCATCGAACGGTGACGTTACGCGCGGTCCTGGCAGAGATGCCAGGACCGCGTCGTTGGTTTTTGCGTCCATTTTCCGCGAAGCATATTCTTAATTTCTCCAATACGGCCGCAACCGGGCGAGGCGCCTCGGCCCCGTTTTGGCTGGAAAAAGCCCCGGCATTCGGCTACCCATCGGCTACCGATTTCGAAATCGTTGTTTTGAGCATTGCATGACGCGCCCAATACCGGCGGCGGCCGGCTCGCCCGGCGATCCCTTAACCTCCCCTCAACTCGCCCTTTCCGGCTCGGAGGCAGCGGCAAGCGGCGCGGCGATTAGGACCGGAATCCTTTGGATGCTGGTCGCGACTTGCCTGTTCGTCTGCCAGGATTCAACCGCGCGAATCTTGCTCAAAGTCTATCCGGCGACGGAGATCGCCTTCGCGCGCTTTTTCGTTCACATGGTTTTGGTAGGCGTCTTCATTGCTTGGCGCGACCCGCGCCTCATGATCTCGCGCCGACCCCTGTTGCAAATGCTGCGGTCGAGCTTTCTCCTGGGCGCAACTTTGTTTGGGATGTTCGCGCTTAAGGTCATGCCGCTTGTCGATTTTTCCGCCATTGTATGGGTGACGCCCGTTCTCGTCGCCGCGCTTTCGGTCGTCATTCTCCATGAAAAAGTGAGGCCAAGCGTATGGGCAAGCGTTTTTGCCGGCTTGATGGGCGTTTGGGTGATCATTGGCCGGACGGGCGTGGATTTTTCGCTTTCCGTGTTGTTTCCGGTTCTGGCCGCTCTCGCCAATGCGTTCTATCAGATCACGACCCGGCTTTTGCATGACGCCGATTCATCGCTAACGACCTTGCTTTACACGGCGCTTGCCGGAACCTTGTTCTGTGGCGGATTTCTACCCTTTGCCATCGCGCCAAATCTTGCCGATGGCGGCCTGATGCTTCTCCTGGCTCTCCTCGGCATTGTCAGCCACTTCTGTCTGATCCGCGCTTTTGCCGCGGCGCCGGCCAACATCGTCGCGCCATTCGGCTACACCGCGCTGCTTTGGGCCACTCTGTTCGGCCTGTTGATTTTCGCGGAAATTCCCGGCCCGCGCACACTGTTTGGGGCGGGGTTGATCGCCGGCGCCGGTTTGTTCATTTTCCTTCATGGACCAAAAACATGAGGTGTTGGCGGACTTGCCGCAATCCGAACGTTATGTGTTTGGGCGACGCCATCGAGAATTATCACGGGCAAAACGGGTCGCCGGCGCTCGACCGTGACGAACCATCCTCCATTCCAGAGGGCAGTCCACCCGGGGATGGTGAACCAATGGACAAAGCGCCGCATGGGCAAGAAAGCGCCGCGAACGCGTATCCGGACATTTGGTGCTCGACTCTATGAAGGTGCCTCTCGCCATCGTCGCCGCAATTGCCGAAAATGGCGTGATCGGCGACGGACGCGGCGTGCCGTGGCATTTGCCGAGCGATCTCAAACATTTCCGCGGGGTCACCATGGGCAAGCCCCTACTCATGGGACGCAAAACCTTCGAATCGATAGCGCGCGTCCTGCCCGGGCGCGAGACAATCGTCGTCACTCGCGACCGTGCCTTCGACCCGTCACGCGGCCGCGGGCAGGCCGGGGCTATTCATGTCGCGCATGAACTCGACGCGGCGCTTGCGCTCGCGCAGGTGCGGGCGCAAGCGATGGGGGCCGAAGAGGTTATTTTGGCCGGCGGCGGGAGTCTTTACGAAAGTTTGATTGGCCGGGCCGAGCGCATGCATCTAACCTTCGTCGACATCGCGCCAAAGGGCGGGGTGAGTTTCCCCGCAATTGACTGGTCCAATTGGCTGGAAGTAAGCCGAGTTCGACCCCAGCCAGCGGCCAAGGACGAGGCGACATTCGTTTTTGTCGATTTTGACCGGCGGCGCTGCTTATCATTGTAGTGGAC
>DATARJ010000249.1:0-2902 GCA_036264205.1 Methylocella sp. | reverse complement strand
GTCAATTCTTCGTTAACGCTATTCCTTCAATGCTCGTCGTAATGGCTGGTTCGCGCAAAGATTGAGCGGAGGATTTGACCATGCAAACGCGAAGAAAAATGACGTTGACGCTGGCGGCTCTCGCCGCCGGGATTCCGGTTCTCCGGGCGAGCGCCGTTTTGGCGGACCCGGGACCGTCGAACGGGCGGCCGGACGAGTTCTCGTCGAACGAGATCGTCGCCAACGGCCATCGTTTCTTTGGATCGGCCTCGCGCGGACTTGCCGAGGTTGTCGAAGCCGCGACAAGACGCTGGGGCAAGCCGAACGGCTACGTGCTGGGGCAGGAGGCGGGCGGCGCCTTCATCGGCGGGCTGCGCTACGGCGAGGGAGTGATGTATACGCGCAACGCCGGCGATGTGAAGGTTTTTTGGCAAGGCCCCTCGCTCGGCTTCGATGCCGGAGCCGACGGCGATCGCACCATGATGCTTGTCTATAACCTACCCTCAACTGACGCGATCTACCGCCGCTACGGCGGCGTCGATGGCTCGGCCTACCTGGTCGGCGGCTTTGGCATGACGGCGCTCGTCAACGACGATGTTTACGTGGTTCCGATCCGCTCCGGAATCGGCGCGCGTCTGGGGCTCAACGTCAGCTATCTGAAATTCACCCAGAGCTCGACCTGGAACCCGTTCTGACACGGTAGGACGGTGCGGGCGGCCGCATAAATTCGCGCCAGTCGCGCGACCATAAAGCCGGAAAGAGACTTCGAATGCGCGCCGCAACGCTTGGCGCCCCCGCCGTCGCGTCTCCAGATTGACTAGGAACGCGTCCCGATCAGAACCGGCTGTGGTTTCGTGCCGTATGCTTGACTATGCTTAGTTCCTAAGCTCAAGCTATCCCACGTCTCCAATGTAGCTGATTGGCGAACATGGGTACCGAGATCCGCGCGTTCCGCACTTCATTTCCAGAGGAGGCGTGACGCAATGAGCCGTTTAGTCCCGGTTTCGCCGCAAACCCGCGTGACCATGGCATGTTCTAATCGCGGCGGTTTGCGTGTAGAACTAGTTGCCGAGTACTGGCTAATTCGAGTTCGCTTTGCTTACCTGGCAGTTCTCGATTGGATTGAATAGGCAGCGGTGTGATTGAACAGGCAATGTTTTTCGCGCTTGGGTTTTTGGTCGCGGGCCTTATCGCTCTCGCGGCCGCTCCGGCGTTTTGGCGGCGCGCGATAAGGCTGTCGACGCGGCGGCTCGAAATGCAGCTTCCGCTTTCCCCCGAGGAAATCGTGGGCGGGCGCGATCTGTTGCGGGCCGAATTCGCGGTGGAACGCAGGCGGCTCGAGCAAAAGGCCGAAGCCCTCAATCACCTTCATGCGGCCGATATGGCCGAACTCGGACGCCGCGCGGCGATCATCGCCGCCCAAGACGCCGATTTACGTGCCCTTTCCCGGCAAGATAGCGAAGGCGGCGCCGAGCTCGCCACGCTTCAACGCGCCTTGGCGGAGACTTCGGCCGAACTCGCCGCCACCGCAAAGGAGTGTTACGACACAAGCGGACTCATTGCGCGCAAGGACGCTCAAATCGACCAGCTCTCGGCTAGTTTGGAGGAGGCAAAGGCGCTTGCCGCCAAGCAGCGGGACGCTTTGGCGGCGCTTGAGGCCAATATGGCGCGGCAGGGCCAAGCGCTTGCGGCGCAAACAGGCAAGGTCGAGCGTCTCGAAGGGGAGCTTTCGACCCTGCGGCTTCAGCATCAAGCCGACCAAGTAACCCTCAAAACTGCGGCGGCCAGGGTCGCGGATCGCGAAGAGACCTTGGAAGCCGCTGTCAAACGGGAGAAGGACTTGATCCGGCACCGCATGCTGCAAGCCGAAACGGCCCGCGCCGCAGAGGCAGGCTATCTCGAAAAAATCGAGCGGCTGCGGAGCGCCCATGCGGCCTCGCAGGATGCGCTGGATGCGGCCCGCAAGACGAGCGCCGGGCTCACGCAGGAGCTCGCCGCGCTGCGGGCCACGCTGCCGCCGCATGACATCGACGCGGCTCTCCTGCAACGCGAGGAAAATGAAATTTTGCGGCGCAAAATCAACGAAATCGGCGCCGCGATCATTCGCGCGGCAGGCGTCGTCGTCGAGGCCGCGCCGGAAGAAGGGCCGGCGAAAGGCGGCCTTCCAGAGGACACGATCCCGGAAAAAGTCACGGCGTGATAGGGCGATAGGGATGCCGTATCTGCCCAGCCGGAGCGTCGGCACTCCAGACGATCGCTATGAACCGGCGAACTTCGCCACGAGTGCGTCGGAAATTTCAAAATTGGCATAGACGTTTTGCACGTCGTCATTGTCTTCGAGCATGCCGACGAGACGCAAGATTTTTTCGCCGGCTTCATCGTCGACGCTGATCATATTTTGCGGTCTCCAGATCAGGCTCGCCTTGCGCGGCTCGCCGAATTTCGACTCGAGCGCTTGCGCGACCTCGCGCAGGCTTTCGAGCGCGGTGATGACCTCGTGGCCGTCCTCGCCCGATTGGACATCTTCGGCTCCGGCTTCGATCGCCGCCTCCATCATGGCGTCTTCCGAGGCGGCCTTTGCCGGAAACACGACAACGCCGACATGATCGAACAGGAACGATACCGCGCCGGTCTCGGCGAGCGAGCCGCCGGACTTGGTAAAATAAGAGCGCACCTCGCCCGCCGTCCGGTTACGATTGCCGGTCAGCGCCTCGACGATGATGGCGACGCCGCCCGGCGCATAGCCTTCATAGCGAACCTCGTCATAAGTCTCGGCGCCGGCGCCAGAGGCCTTCTTGATGGCGCGCTCGATATTGTCCTTCGGCATGTTTTCCGCGCGGGCGGCCAAGACGGCGGCGCGCAGCCGCGCGTTCATGCCCGGATCGGGCGGGCCCAATTTCGCGGCAACGGTAATTTCGCGGGC
>DATARJ010000260.1:0-2208 GCA_036264205.1 Methylocella sp. | reverse complement strand
CGAAGTCGAATATCCCTGCACTCATGGTTTTGTGGCGGTTGTCCATCTGCCAGGATTGCGCCGCGCCTTTGCCGATGATTTCAACGACCGCATCGGGATCGAGCCCCGCGCGCTTTGCGAAATGGAGGCCTTCGGCCAGCGCCTGAACGAGCCCGGCAATGCAGATCTGATTGACCATTTTGGTGAGCTGGCCCGCCCCGGGAGGTCCCATCAGCCGGCAGGCTCTCGCGTAAGCAAAGATGATCCCTTCGGCCCTCGTGTAATCGTCCGGCATGCCGCCGCACATGACGCTGAGCGCGCCTGCCTCGGCGCCGGCCTGGCCGCCGGAGACAGGGGCGTCGACGAAGCCAAATCCTTGTGCTTTCGCAATCGCGGCGAGTTCGCGCGCGACGGCCGCCGAGGCGGTTGTGTGATCGACGAAGACCGCCGATTTTTCGAGGCAGTCGAAAGCGCCCGCCGCGCCGGTCGTCACGGCGCGCAGATCGTCGTCGTTTCCGACGCAGGCAAGGACAAACTCCTGGCCCTTCGCGGCCTCGCTGGGGGCCAGCGCGCGGCGGCCGCGAAATTCTTCGACCCATTTCTCCGCCCGCGCGGGCGTGCGATTATAAACCGTGACGTCATGGCCCTTCTTCTTGAGGTGCCCGGCCATGGGATAGCCCATGACACCGAGGCCAAGGAACGCGACTGTTGCCACGGGCTCCTTTCCGCGCGACTCCCATTAAGGAGGATCGCGGCTAATCGATCTTAAAGTCGAAATATTTGGCTGCGATCTTGGCAAATGTGCCATCGGCCACGCAAGAGTCCAGGGCCTTCTCGAAGATGGCTTTCAGTGCCTCGTCTTCCTTGCGAAGACCGATGCCGATCCCATCGCCGAAATAGGCCGGAACGCGCGGCACGTCCCCGGCGAGGACGCAGCATTGCGCTTCCTTGCGTGTTTTCATGTATTCGGCGATGGCGTCCTTATCACCGATGACGGCGTCGAGCCGCCCTTCGGCGAGGTCGAGGATGGCTTCCTCGAACGTCGGATAGGGGCGGATCTCCGATTGTTGGTAGACATCGTCGAGATAGGCCTCGTGGGTTCCGCGCGCCTCGACGCCAATCGTTTTGCCGGCGAGTCCCGCCGGGCTCGTATCCGGAATGGCGGCCTCTTTCGAGATGACGAAAGCGGAAGGCATGCGGATGTATGGTTTGGTGAACGCGATTTTTTCGCGGGCATCGCCGGTGATTTCCATCGCCGCCATGATCGCATCGTAGCGATGCTTGAGAAGGCCGGGGATAAGCCCGTCCCAATCCTGCGCGATGAAGCTGCAGGACACCTTCATGCGGGCACATAAATCGCGCGCCAGGTCGATTTCGAAACCGGCGAGCTCGTTATTTTCGAGATAGTTGTAGGGAGGGTGTGCGCCTTCGCTCGCTATTCTAACCGCTCGGCGTCCGCCTTGGGAAGCGTCCGCGCCGAGGCAACCAAGCGGTCCAACGAGGTTCAGAATCAAAGGAGCCAAGAAACAGAGTGCAACCGCCACGCGGTTCGCGCGCGGCTTTTGCAAACGCTTTAGGACAAAGACTTTCGTGCATCTCATTGGGAAGACCCATTTGGTTGAGGAGATCGATGTAATTGTTGATTGGCTGGCGGGGCACTTATATCCGGCATTCACCAAACGTACTTCAGCGCCTTCAAAAAAGCCCGCGCTAGAACCATGTGTCCCGCCAAGGTCGGATGCACCCGGTCGGAAGCCAGCGCCATCGGATGAACTTCCGCCAAGACACACTCGAACGCCGCCTGGGTATCCACCACGATGGCTTGGAATTGCCCGGCCAACTCGCGCACCACCTCCCCATACCGGTCCATCAACGCCCGCATGGGATCCGCACGGTTGGGTTCGATGAAGTAGGGCGTCATGAGCACCATTCCCTTCAGTTGTGGCCGCGTTGTGCGGACCAGTTGCTCCAAAATGGAAGCATACTCGTCCAGAGGGACGTGCCACTCGGGTTGCAGGGGAGCTTCGAACTGACGCCAGACATCGTTGATGCCGATCATGATAGAGACCCAATCGGGCTTCAAGTCCAGGACATCGGATTGCCAGCGGGCGGCGAGATCACGCACGGTATTGCCGGAGATGCCCGTGTTGCGGACGCGGATGTGCTGCTGGGGGCAGGTCGTGCTGAGCATGGCGTGGATGAGGGCGACATAGCCATTGCCAAGGTCGC
>DATARJ010000204.1:0-4141 GCA_036264205.1 Methylocella sp. | reverse complement strand
AAGCTGAATGTCGATGAAAACCCCGGCGTGGCGAGCGCTTACGGCATCCGCAGTATACCGACGCTGATGCTGTTCAAGGATGGCAAAATGGCCTCCTCGAAGGTCGGTGCCGCGCCGAAAAACGAGTTGAAAAAATGGATCACCGAGGCTATCTGACCGTTGCAATCGTGGCGCGTTAAGCAAAAGGGCCTCGCGCGAGGTCCTTTTTTGTTATTGCACGTCGCTAACTCTCTTGGCAGGACAATGTTTTGACTTGTCGATATTGCGTGGGCTGGGACGCGCATGAGTAAATACGCGGTGAAGGAAATCTACCTCACGTTGCAGGGCGAAGGCGCGAACGCCGGCCGCGCCGCCGTATTTTGCCGCTTTTCCGGCTGCAATCTCTGGTCCGGCCAGGAAAGAGATCGTGGCCTCGCCGTTTGCCGCTTTTGCGACACCGATTTCGTGGGACTGGATGGGACGGGCGGCGGCAGCTTTGCTGACGCCGAAGCGCTTGCGACGGCGATCGAGGGCGCTTGGATCGGCGGCAAAACGGACCGGTTTATTGTGTTTACCGGCGGCGAGCCTTTGTTGCAGCTCGATGCGACGCTGATCTGCGCGGTCCATGCCAGGGGCTTCGAAATCGCCGTCGAAACCAATGGCACCCTCGCCCCTCCGCCCGGTCTCGACTGGCTTTGCGTTAGCCCAAAAGCCGGCGCGCCGCTCATTGCGAACGCGGGATCCGAGCTGAAGCTCGTTTTCCCGCAACAAGGCCTGCAGCCGGATGACTTAACCAGCCTCGCCTTCGCGCATTTCTGGCTGCAGCCGATGGACGGCGGCGAACGCGCCGCAAATACGGCGGCCGCCATCGCCTATTGTCTCGATCATCCGCGCTGGCGGCTGAGCCTGCAAACTCATAAGTTCGTAGGCTTGCCATGAAGATCCACTTGTGAAGATCTCGCAAGCGTTCCGTTTCGAGGCGGCGCGCCTTCTGCCGAATGTGGCCGAAGAGCACCGGTGCCGCCGCTTGCACGGACATTCCTATCGCGTGGAATTGCGGCTCGAGGGTCCCGTCGATCCCGCCACCGGCTTTGTCGCGGATTTCTTCGCGATCGAGGCGGCCTTCAAACCCTTGCTAGAGCGGCTCGACCATCGTTATTTGAACGATATCGAGGGGCTCGAAAACCCCACGACAGAAAATATCGCGATTTGGATCTGGCAGCGGACAAAAACCGCGCTGCCGCAACTTGCGAGCGTCGTGGTGTTCGAAACGCAAGATTGCTTCGCGGAATACGACGGAACTTGAATGTTGCGCGCCTGCCTCCGAGCGGCCCGTGTCGTCATTTTGACATGTCTATCGTTGTAGGGATACGCTTACCAAGCCGCAGGGAGGCCGAAAGGCCATGGCGACGACACACCGGCCGCGACACCATCAGGCCGCCAACGTTGGGCGGCATCGCCCGCAGCTCGATCCGCCCCGCTTTACTCTAGCGCCGACCCACCGCGGACGCGGCTATCAAGTCTTTCCCCTCGGCCCCGGTGCCGCGCCCTACCGCGTGCAACTGGGAGATCTCATCAGCCATCTGCCCGATGGGCTCGACAAAAAAATGGTCTTTCATATTTGCGGCGACACCGGCGGGGTGAAAAATCCAGCGGCGCAACAGCTCGTGGCCTCGGCGATGGAAACCGACGCCACGAACAATACGGCGGATGGCGAAGCGGCCTTCTTCTATCATCTCGGCGACGTCGTCTATTACAACGGCGAGACAAGCGAATATTATCCGCAGTTCTATTTACCCTACGAACACTATCCTCTGCCGATCGTGGGTATCCCCGGTAATCACGACGGCGATCCCCTGACGACGCCCGACACGCCGCAGCCTTTCGAGCCAAGTTTATCGGCCTGGAAACGGAATTTCTGCTCGGAGGACGGCGGCATCACCATCGAGGCGGGCGACACTCCGCGCCACGCCATGAAGCAGCCAAATCCATTCTGGACGTTGGAGACCCCGAAGGCGACCTTCATCGGACTCTACACCAATGTGCCGGAAGGCGGCGACGTCAAGGACGATCAAAAGGCGTGGCTGGTGGACGAACTGAAACATGCGGCGCGCGATCGCGCCAAGGCCCTGTTCGTTTGCTTGCATCATCCAATCTTTTCCGCTGATGCGCATCATGGCGGCAGCCCGGCGATGAAGGACCTTTTGGACGCGGCGATCAAGGAGAGCGGCGCGTATCCGGATATTGTTTTTGCCGCCCATGTTCACAATTATCAGCGCTTTACCCGCAAGATCGACGATCAGCAGTTCACTTATGTCGTCGCCGGAGCCGGCGGCTACTGGCACTTGCACAGCATGGCCAATTTCAAGGGCGCAAAGGTCACTCCGCCGTTCCGGCAGAAGGACGATCCCGATGTCGTATTGGAAAATTACGTGGACGACACGCATGGGTTCGTGCGGGTCGAAATCGTGGACGATTTGATCACGGTCCGCTATTTCGCCGTCCCGCGTCCGCACGAACCCCCGGAAACGCCGCCGCGCGTCGCCGATTTGTTTCAACTGCAATTCAAGGCCAACAAACTCGTGCGCTAAATGGACGCGAGACGCTAGAAGCGCCCGGCGCGGTCGTTTTCGCCGACGCGCCCTGCCCTCTCGCCGGTACCCAGCTCGTTCTGTCCGAGCGGCACTTCAACGCGGCAAATTCGCCGGTGTAAACTTCTGTCGGGCAAGCGAGGGTGCCGTCTAGCGACAACTGTCACGCGCTCCGCAAGAAACCGTGATGATCATGTCACGTGCAATAGCTAATTTCCTCCGTTGCGTTCAACGCAAGGGAGGAAAGCATGTCGCCAAGAAGAATGTTGAATCGAAATCGTTGGCCGCGCAGAGCGGCCGTGGGTGCCGTATTTGGTGCCGTGATGGCCTGCGGTTTGGCTGCGGCCGACGATAGCAAGGATGACGCCCATCGCGTGAAGACGGACACTCCGATCAAACATCTAATCGTGTTGATCGGCGAGAACCGATCCTTTGACCATATCTTTGCCACCTACCAACCCAAGCAAGGCCAATCGGTCGCCAACTTGTGTCAAAGGGAATAATTTTTCCGTCCGGCATTCCGGGACCGAATTTCATAAAGTCGCAGCAATACCAAATAAACCAGCCTTACCCGTCCAAATATTTCATCGACGCCCTGGGTACACCAGCGGGCAAGACGCCCTACCAGCAAGCACCGCTCACGCCCACCTTCCCGGTGCCGAATACCGGCTCCGCGCCGAGCGCGCCGGGCGGGCTCAGCCTGGGTCAGGCGCCGTTCGACTCGTCTGTGCCGGACTCGTTGCTGCCGGTAATCGAGCCATCGCTTGAAAAGTCTGATCTTTTTCTCCTGCGCACCGGAGCCTCGGGGCTTCCGACGTTCTCGACTGACACTCGCGTTGCCAACGCGACGAAGCTCCCCAATGGCGTCTTCCAAATCACCGGTCCGACTCTCCCCTATGATAGCTTTACCGGCGACATGGTGCATCGCCTTTCCACATGTGGCAGCAGTCGGACTGCGACGTGCTGAAAGCCACACCAAGCAATCCTTCTGGCTGCCTCAATGACCTCTATCCCTTCGTCGGTGTCGCGCGCAACGACGGTTCCGGCTCAAACGCGATGGGTTTCTTGAACATGCTCAAGGGCGACGCGCCGGTATTTAAGCGGATCGCCGACAAATACACCATCAATGACAATTACCATCAACCGGTCATGGGCGGAACGGCTGTTCAGCACATCATGCTTGGGACCGCCGACGCGATTCCCTGGGATTCGTTCCAGGGAGTTACCCAACCGCCGACTGCCAGTGTCGCCGATCCCGACCCGAAGTCACCGACAAATGTGGCTTTCCAGAAGGACAAACAATGGACCAACTGCTCTGACCCCTCGCAGCCCGGTATTCCTGCGATCGTGAACTATTTGGCGAGCCTGCCGTGGCATCCCTCGCCCAACTGCGCGTCCGGTCGTTTCTACATGATCAACAATCTTAGCCCGGGCTTCCTGCCGAACGGCACTATCGATGCGGCCAAGATCTTGACGGGCAGCAAAGTGCCGCCCTCGAGCCTTCGGACCATCGGCGACGCCCTCAATGAGAAAAAAATCTCCTGGGCCTATTATGGCGGCGGCTTCAATGC
>DATARJ010000252.1:0-10159 GCA_036264205.1 Methylocella sp. | reverse complement strand
GCGCATAGAGCGGCCCTAGAAAGCCGGCCGATTGTTTCAGATTCGCCGGGAACACCTCGCGGAATTTTACTTTAGTTCTGGGGCGGATCACGATTTCGTCAGCGCAATCCCTCGCACTGCCTCAAACCAAAATGCGGCGTTTCCGTTCATGGGAAGTTCAGGCCTATGGATGCAATGTAAGAATAACAAGCGCCGTAGGGACCTCACCTTGAAGGCCCGGGCGCGGCAACGTCAAGGAGATTTAACATGAGCAGCATGTTGAGGAAGGTCGCCATAGCCGCCGTCGCCGCTCTGACCATGGGGGCGGGCGTCACCGCGACCACGACGCCTTCGGCGGCGCACGGCTGGTACGGCTATGGTTGGCACGGCGGCGGTTGGCACGGGGGAGGGTGGGGATGGCATCCTGGCTATTGGGGCGGAGGCTGGGGCGGACCGGTTGCGGCGGGTGTCCTCGGCGGCCTCGCGCTCGGCGCGCTCGCCGGATCGGCCTATGCTTACGGTCCGGCCTATTACGGCCGCTGCTACTGGCAGAACCAGGTGGCCTACGACGCCTGGGGCAATTTTTCCGGCTACCAGCCCGTCCAAGTCTGCTATTGATTTTTGCCCGGTGGGGCTTAGCCCTGCCAAAAAGGCGGGGCTTTAACTTTTTTCAATTTCTGTCTGATCGAGCGCAACCTTTTCGGGCGGCCCGCGTTTAAGCTCCAGGCACCGGCCGGATTTTTCGAAGATTTATAGCCTCGCCGCCACCCGGTTCGCCAGGGGAGAGGGAATAGGACTTATGATCAAGTCTCGCAACGCGATCGGAAAGCAGGCTCTCAAATATGCGATGGCGGGAATTGCGGTTTCCTGCCTCGGAGCGGCAGTGTTCGCGGCCCCAATGACGATTACCACGAAAGCGAAGGTTTTTGGTCCCGCGCAGACGAGCGAGACGAAAACGGTTTACGCGCCCCTTGGGAGGGGTCCGGCGTTTCAGCTTGGCCGCGCGGCGGCAGGCGAGGATGAGGATTGCGTTAGGGTCACCCGCATGGTAGGTGCCGACGGGCGGGTCTATGTGATGCGCGGTTTAATCTGCCAGGATTAGTTCCCATCGGCTTTCCAAGCGCTCTTCCCGAATCGCCCCGCCTACTTAAAGAGGTGAGTGTCACCGGCGTCGGGGCGTCCCAGTCCGGCTGAAATCCACTCGATCGCCAGGGCTTCGTGCCGTCGCGCGGCGGCAAGTTACGTCTTGAAGCGGATTTTTCCGGGACATACCCGATCCCCGAATGGCGCGGATCCTATCTCCGCCTTTCTGCCAATAATGCTATGATATTTTGGGTTTTTTAAATTTCTGCGCGATTTCGGCCTAGGCTCGGCGGCACAGGGCGCCGCATTCGAAAAGAAAGGCCCAATTGCGAAAAACCGAACATTGCGGCGACGCGTCCAAAGCCTGCCTTATTTCAGCCGTGCATTTTTTCCTGATATAGGAAGTCGAGGTTATCCTCTCTAAGCCAAAGCAGAGCCTTACGTACCGTTCGTCACAGGGTTGGCCAGGCCAACTCTCATCAAGTTGAGGGAGGCGTGTGGGGTTCGCGGCCGTTTAGGAAAATGAGTATTTCTAAGTGGGGGTGATGTTGAATTCAACGTTGTGCCGCGCCCCCTCGCGGCCCGCCAAATTATTTAACAATGAGGCGCCGCCATAAATAATACGCTACAAAAGGCATGTAACCCTCGGCGACGGTTCAAGCGGTTTTCTGCCAAGCCTTTTGAGAACTTGATCGTGGTGCTCGATTTCGAAATTAGGACCGTCCATGCCAACGATTTCCCTGGTCGATGACGACCGCAATATTCTCGATTCCGTGGCGATTGCCCTGGAAGGCGAAGGCTACCGCGTACAGACCTATACGGATGGATCGACGGCGCTCGAGGACTTAAAGAGCAATCCTCCCGATCTTGCGATTTTCGATATCAAGATGCCGCGGATGGACGGCATGGAATTGCTCCGCCGATTTCGGCAGAAATCCGACGTCCCGGTGATCTTTTTAACCTCAAAGGATGAGGAAATCGACGAATTGTTCGGGCTCAAAATGGGCGCCGACGATTTTATCCGCAAACCCTTCTCGCAACGGCTTCTCGTCGAGCGTGTCAAGGCTATTTTGCGCCGTGCCAATCCGAAAGACCCTGGAACGCAGAAGGAATCCGAGGCGAAGATACTCGAACGCGGTCTCTTGAAGATGGACCCGGAGCGCCATGCCTGCACCTGGAAGAATGACGCTGTGACCTTGACGGTCACCGAATTCTTGATCCTCCAGGCGCTTGCTACAAGACCCGGAATCGTCAAGAGCCGTAATGCCTTGATGGATGCGGCATATGACGATCAGGTCTACGTTGACGACCGCACAATCGACAGCCACATCAAGCGATTACGCAAGAAATTCAAGGTCGTCGATGAAGAATTCGATATGATCGAGACGCTTTACGGCGTGGGCTATCGCTTCAAGGAATGATCTTAGCGGCAGGTCAATCGCTTTTGGCGGGCGGGCGAGGGCGAACCCTTCGCAACCGACACCGCAGTTCAGAGCATGAAGGGTGAACGAGGTAGCTAGTTTCGCAATAAATCGCGCCAAAGCAAGAAATTTAGAGCGCTTCAAGCTTTTCGCCAACGACCGTGGCGCGGCGATCCGTCGTTATGCGCGGTGTAAATGCGATATAAAGCACGGGTGTTCCTGTTATCGAGCCAAATCGGGACGGGATCCGCTCGCTGTTTCGGGCTCAGGCATGACTCTTTACGTCGCAGGGAGGGGGATCGTCGGACAATGAGTCTCGAAGCACGCGAGGCCTTCGCACGAGCGCCCCGCGCGGCGCGGCGGGCCAAGCGCATGCGCCGGAGTGTTGGTCTGCGCCTGCGCGGGTTTGCGCGCGTGGCGGGCGCCCGTTTTGCGTCCCCGCTAACCCGCCGCATCGTAGTTTTGAACCTGGGCGGGCTAGCGGCTCTCCTCATCGGCTTCCTTTATCTAAATCAATTCCGCGAAGGTTTAATCGAGGCCAAGGTGCAGAGCTTGCAGATCCAGGCCGAGATCATCGCCGCGGCAATCGCGGCGTCCGCCAGCGTCGAAACCGACTCGATTGCCATCGATCCGGAAAAGCTGCTTCAGCTTGCTCCGGGCGAGAGCTACGCGCTTGCCCAGGAAACCGCGCCGTCGCTGGAATTTTCGATCAATCCAGAACGCATCGGGCCGGTCCTTCATAGGCTCGCTTCGCCGACGCGGACGCGGGCGCGGATCTACGATCGCGACGGCTATCTGTTGCTCGATTCGCGCTCGCTGACGAGCCGGTCCAATATCATGCGTTATGACCTGCCTCCGCCCGCGCGACGGGAGCCGTCCTCCCTGTGGACACGCGTCGGCCGTGGCCTGAAGCGGCTTATGGGCCAGTCCGGCCTTTCCCTTTATGAAGATATCGGCGTTGGCAACGGCAAGAGCTATCCGGAAGTGGCGCGGGCGCTGAGCGGCGGCGCGCAATCGATCGTGCGCGTCGATGCCCAGGGAGACACAATTGTTTTGGTCGCCGCGCCGATCCAACGTTTCCGCGCCGTGCGCGGCGCCTTGCTCCTATCTACGCAAGGCGACGACATTGACAAGATCATCTCCTCGGAACACTTGGCCATCGTCCGGATCTTTCTTATTTCCTCCCTCATCATGCTTCTTCTCTCTTTTTTCATCGCCGGAACCATAGCCGAACCCATAAGGCGCCTGGCGGGCGCGGCGGAACGCGTGCGACGAGGTACAAAGGCACGCCGGGAAATCCCCGATTTCACCGGCCGTTCGGATGAGATCGGCCATTTGTCCGGCGCCCTCCGCGATATGACCAAGGCTCTCTACGATCGCATCGAGGCGATTGAACGCTTCGCCGCCGATGTCGCGCACGAACTGAAGAACCCGCTCACGTCCTTGCGCAGCGCGGTCGAGACCCTGCCGGTTGCCCGCTCGCCGGAATCGCGCCAGCGTCTGTTGGCGATTATCGCGCACGACGTTCGCCGGCTCGATAGGTTGATCAGCGACATATCCGACGCGTCCAGGCTCGATGCCGAGATGGCGCGCGACGATGTGGTTCTCGTCGATCTAAAGCGCTTGCTCGTTACGGTTGCCGCCATGGCGAATCTGGTCAGGGATACCGGTGCGATCCGTGTCGAATTCGTCGTCGCCCCCGCTGGGCCCTCGGAGGATAACCGCAGGTCAGCTTTCCTGGTTCTCGGGCACGATTCGCGCCTTGGCCAGGTTTTTAACAATCTCATCGACAATGCGAGATCGTTTTCCGCCGCTGACGGAAGCGTTCGTATCCTGTTGCGTCCAACCAAGGACTACACGGCCCAGGGCCAGACGCGCGACGGTTTCGAGATTATTATCGACGATGACGGTCCCGGCATTCCGGCCGATGCTTTCGAACGAATATTCGAAAGATTTTATACCGACCGCCCTGGCCAAGGATTCGGGCAAAACTCGGGCCTTGGGCTTTCCATCTCGCGCCAAATCATCGAGGCCCACGGCGGACGCATATCGGCGCTCAACCGGATCGGCCCACCCGGCGCTGACGGCGTGACCCCGGTACTTGGCGCCCGCTTCCTGATCTTTTTGCCAAACGCACGATAAGCCTTGTCCATGACACGGGAGCGACCGGCCGCGATTGCGGAAAAATCCCATCTCTATGCAAGCGCCGTCGTGATCGGCGAAGCCGGTGTGCTCATACGGGGGCCCTCTGGCGCCGGCAAAAGCAGCTTGGCATTCGCCTTGATCACGGTTGCCGAAGACGCGGGTTTTTTCGCAAGACTCGTGGGCGATGACCGCATCGGTATTGAATCCCGAGGCGGCCGCCTGATCGCCTATGGCCATCCAATGATTCTGGGAAAGATCGAACGGCGCGGCCAGGGCATCTTCGAAATACCGTTTTTGCCCGCGGCCGTTGTACGGCTTGTGATTGGACTTGCTGGCGAGGATGAAGCAGTCCCGCGGTATCCGGAGCCAGACCACGATCATATCGAGCTTGCGGGCGTCACATTGCCGTTCTTCCGCGTGCGGCAAGATGCCGCGGCTGGCGGGCTCGCCCTCGCGGTATTGGCTGATCCTCGTTTGCGACGAAAACTTCTGTAGGATCTTGCCAATGCGTGACGCCTTTCCGCGAACACGACAACCGGGTTCGAGCCGCCCTTTCCGGGCGAGCTTCGCCTCATTTTACTTGCCAATTTCGTTGCGTCGCACAAAATGACGCGAACTTGTTCTTGACCCGTGCATTTTCGGACAAGGGTCATAGCGAAGTCTGCCACGTGTGGTCTTGAGTTTTGCCCTGCCACGAAGACCTTCGCGAAAGGCGGGTCGAGTAGGTTATTTTAAATCAGTTTACCCCCAAGGAAATCCGCCAGGCAGCGTTGCGGCGTGTTTCCCCTTAAGCCCGTGGACGGTTCTTGTCTTGACGAATACCTCGCGCCGTGCCGGTCAGGCACGAAGTCCCTGAAGAACAGGTACGTCCGATGATTGGAATCGTCCTCGTGACCCATGGCCGACTTGCATCGGAATTTCGCGCCGCATTGGAACATGTGGTCGGTCCGCAAGAGCAGATCGAATCGGTTACCATCGGAGCGGATGACGATATCGAACAGCGGCGCCAGGATATTGTTTCCGCCACGGCCAAAGTCGACAGTGGCGCGGGCGTGGTCGTGCTCACCGATATGTTTGGCGGCACTCCCTCTAATCTCGCGATTTCGATTATGGATGACTCTAATATTGAAGTCATCGCGGGGGTCAATCTGCCGATGCTAATTAAACTCGCCTCGGTACGCGAAAGCTGCAGTCTCGAGCAGGCGGTGATCCAGGCCCAGGATGCAGGCCGCAAATATATCTACGTCGCGAGCAGGGTATTGAGCGGTATATGATCGACGACCATGCTATCCCAATTGAGTTCGGCGATGATTGTCCGGATTTCGAACCACCCCGGGATGCCCTGGTACGCACCCTTGAAATCGTCAATCGCAAGGGGCTCCACGCGCGAGCAACGGCGAAACTCGTGCAATGTATCGATGGGTTCGATGCCACCGTCACGTTCAGCCGTTGCGGGGAAACCGTCGGCGGGGCCTCGATCATGGGCATTTTGACCCTGGGCGCCGGGCCGGGAATGACCATCACTGTTACTGCGGTCGGCGCCGAGGCGGCAGAGGCAATGGAGGCAATCGCGGCGCTCGTCGCCAACCGGTTCGGCGAGGAGGAATAAGCGACGCCCAAAAAATAGGCAGTATTGTTGCTCAGCCCTCGTCATATTGCGCGCCGCGGCGATGAGTCCGCCCGGAGGAGTCCAAATGCCGAGCGGCTTGCACCCGCGACATTGCGGCCCCACCCTGGACCGTTACAAGCGGCCCATGGTTTTCTTCGCATTTTCGTTTATTCGAGGCCGGCTTGTCCGGCGCTTTGATCTAGCGCCGGACAAGGACGACTGTCATAGATTATAGGCGCGCTCGCCGTGATCGGTAATGTCGAGGCCTTCGAGCTCGGCCTGCTTGGTTGCTCTGAGGCCGATGGTCAGATCGACCAACTTATAGAGGATCAACGAGCCAAAACCCGACCAGCAAAGCGTGAAGAGAACGTTTTTCGCCTGGATCACCACCTGGGTCATCATGTTGTAATCCGCGGGCGAGGCAAAGCCAGGTTTGATCGCGTAGTCGACCAACCCCACGCCTCCGAGGTAAGGCGCGACCAGAATACCAGTGCCGATCGCGCCGAGGATGCCGCCGATGCAATGCACGCCGAACACGTCGAGGGAATCATCGTAACCCACTTTCGGCTTCACAAACGCGCAAAAGACGTAGCAAACGGAACCGGCGACCACACCAAGTACAATCGATCCCATCGGACCGGCAAAGCCGGATGCCGGCGTCACCGCGACGAGGCCCGCGACCGCGCCCGAGACCATGCCAAGCAGCGAAGGCTTGCCCTTGAGCGCCCATTCCGTGAACATCCAGCCGAGCGTCGCAGCCGCGGTCGCCACCATGGTGTTTACAAAAGCGAGCGAGGCCATTCCGGTCGCCTCGAGGTTCGAACCAGCATTGAAGCCGAACCAGCCAACCCAGAGAAGCGAGGAGCCGATCATCGACATGATGACCGAATGCGGCGGCTCGACATCTCCCGGATAGCCGATCCGCTTGCCGATTACCAAGCATCCAACCAGGCCCGCGATGCCCGCGTTGATATGGACCACGGTGCCGCCGGCGAAATCGAGCGCTCCCATTCTGTTAAAATTTCCGGCATTGTTGAGAACCGCATCGAGATTCGCTTGCGCGGCCGCCTTGGCGGCATCGTCGGGGGCATCGGCAAGGGCCTTCGCGGCATCGCCGATCGCGTCCGGACCCGCCCAGTACCAAACGCCATGCGCAATGGGGAAGTAAACGAAGGTCACCCAAAGCAGGATAAAAACAAAGACCGCCGAAAACTTCATGCGTTCGGCGAAGGAGCCGACAATCAAGGCGGGGGTAATCATGGCGAAGGTCATCTGAAACACCATGTAGGCATATTCGGGAATGACGACGCCGTTGGAAAAGGTCGCCGCGGTCGAATCCGGCGTCATTCCTTTGAGAAAGGCCCGGTCGAATCCGCCGACGAGATTGTTCCATTGGTAGCCTTGGAGAAATCCGAGCCAGGGCTTGTCGCTGTCGGCGAATGGCACCAATGCGTGGCTGCCTTCCCTAAAGGCGAGCGAATAGCCGTAAAGGCACCAAACGACCCCAACCATCGCCACGATCGCGAACACTTGCGCGGCCAACGAGGCCGCGTTTTTCGGACGCGCCATACCGGCGTAGAAGAGCGCGAGGCCGGGAATCGACATCATCAGGACGAGCGCCGACGAGGTCAGCATCCAGGCGGTATCGCCTTTATTGGGCACCGGGGCAGCGGTATCCGCGAAGGCTAGCCCGGCCGCGCCGGCGGCCAGCAAAAGCCCTAAACCGATCGCCCGGGGAGCGATCCTTGGTAGCATATTAAGGTTCATGTCCGACTCCTGCGAAACTTCAAAAATGGAGGGAAGGGAGCGTTAGATGGCCTCTTGATCGCGTTCTCCGGTACGGATCCGGACTGCTTGATCGAGCGCGGTGACGAAAATCTTCCCGTCGCCAATCTCGCCGGTTCGAGCCGCCGTTGTAATGGCATCGATCGTCTGATTCACGAGATCGCCGGGCACGGCGACCTCGACCTTCAACTTGGGAAGAAAGCTGACCGCATATTCCGCCCCACGGTAGATTTCCGTGTGGCCCTTTTGGCGGCCGTAACCTTTGACTTCGGTCACAGTCATTCCGTGTGCGCCAAGCGCTGTCAGCGCGTCACGGACCTCGTCCAGCTTGAACGGCTTAATGATCGCAGTAACTATTTTCATGGTGCTTTTTCCTGCTTTCTCTACCTCGGAACTTCGGAAACTGCGTGCGAACCGGCTCATCGCCGTAGAGCCGGGCGCGGGACATCGCGGCCATGCTTGAGTTGTTCGTAGCAAGCCACGTGCCATTTGCCAATTCGCGCAAACTTGCTGCCGTGAAATTGAAGCGCCTTGCGTTTGGTCCGGGCAAAAGTAAGGCCGCGCGAGCGTCGGAAACGCCAGGTCGTCCAGAAGGCGGGCAGCGAGCTTGCGGCAGCCGTTCCTGCCAGTTTGCATACCCGTCTATCTTGAGATCGACTGTTGCCGTTGCGGTCTTGACGCCGTTGTAGGGCACTCGCCCCGGAGCGCGCCAACCCCAGCGACCAGAAAACGCCAGCGGATAACGGCGAGGCGGCAAGGTAGGAAGCGGGTTCCACGCCGGCATAATCGCTCCCTCCCCAAGGAGCGCGGCTAAATTGTTAGCCCATGTCCGGTCATGGAACAAATCCAAAGTGCGGGATCGGCCGGGCGGCCTTCGTGGCTGGTGCTATAAACGCGCTTTGCGCCGGGGCGGCTAATGCGCCGCGCTTGGCAAGAAGGATGCCTCATGCCGGAAACAAAATTTTGGGCCGAAATGACCTGGACCGATTTCGAGACCCGCGACATGGCGAGTACCATCGCCGTCCTGCCGATCGCCGCGACCGAGCAGCATGGCCCGCATCTGCCGCTTGGCACCGATACATTCATCATGGAAGGCTATATCGCCCAAGTTGTCCCGCGCTTGCCGGACGAACTCGCCGTCTTGTTTCTGCCCGTGCAAAATTGCGGGCTTTCGATCGAGCACACGGATTTTCCCGGCACTCTCAGTCTTCCGGCCGAATCTCTCATCACGGCCTGGACAAAACTTTGCGAATGCGTCCATCGCACCGGCTGCCGCAAGCTGGTTCTTTTGAACTCCCATGGTGGCAACACGGCGATCCTCGACGTCATCGCGCATGATCTTCGCGCGCGGCTCGGCCTGCTCGTTGTCGTGGCCTCCTGGCATCGTATTGGCGCGCCGGACGGACTCTTTTCCGCTCCTGAGCAGGCGCATGGCATTCATGCCGGCGAGATCGAGACATCGCTGATGCTAAAGTTCCGGCCGCACCTTGTGCGCGTGGACGAGGCCGCCGATTTCGCGTCCCGGAGCGTCGAAATGGAACGCGAGTTCAATTGGCTGCGCTCTGGTCGCCCAACCGGCTTTGGCTGGATGAGCCAGGATCTTTCCGCCTCCGGCGCCATGGGCAATGCGGCGGCCGCCAATGCGCGCAAGGGCGAGGCCTGCGCCGACTATGGCGCCACGGCGTTCATCGAATTGCTGCAAGACATCGACCGTTTCGATCTTACAAGATTGGAGGAGGGGCCGCTGTCTTAAAGGCGATCCTTACTCGGCGCGCCACGGAAAAGTCCAGGTCTCGGTGAGCGCCCGCGTGGCGGTCCGCAGGAAGGCGCGCAAATCCGCCGATTGGCCGGGATCGAGCTTAACGTCGATGACCGCGCGAAACCCTTTGGTATGGACGTTCGGTACGATGTAAGAGCGCACGATTTTGCCCTGGCTCGCCGATGGAACGACCTCGACCAATTGCGGATCGGCGGCGTAAAAGGCGAGGTCGCCGCCGGTGAAATCGATGATGAACCGACGCGAACCCGCCACCGGCGGTTCGACTGAGCCGAGCGCTGCAGCCGTCGTCTGATAGGTGTTCGACGCCCGCCCATTGGGTGAGAGCTGGGTCGGATTGAGACTGGCAACGATGCGGTA
>DATARJ010000118.1:0-2461 GCA_036264205.1 Methylocella sp. | reverse complement strand
AGAATTGCTCACATCCGCAAATCTGCCGTTGTATCCACATGCCCGCGCGGCAAGCATGCCTAAATCTCGATACGGGGGCTCGTCGGGCAGAACGGCATTCGAATTGAACAGCTGATCGACGAGGTCCGCCTCGACGCGGATGGCCCGAGCCAGAAGATGGGCAATGAACATCCCGGCGAACGCGGGCTCCAGTTGGAATCACGCCGGCAATCGCCGCTTTTTCCAGGTGCACGATCACACCTCCGGTGTCCGTGAGTCCCGAGAGAATTTTTATTATCATATTATTATAATTTTCGCGGCTGAAGTGAGCTAAATGGAGCAGATCGACGCTCGCTAGTCTGCTACAGCTTTGAGACCATACGAAGAGTTATACTAAATTGTAGCCCACCACTGCCATTCAGAGGCTTTGCTAGTGGGGAGAGTCAAGCGATCCGAATCCTTGTCACCCTCTCATTCCTGATTTCCTTGCGGTAGCCCCGGATCTTCTGTCCGGTTTTCACCCCTAGGCCTTCCCTCAATCAGCCTTTCCCGTCTTGCCATGGAAAGGGCGGGCGTTTTGTGCATGGCAATACAACTTCCGCGATTGCGGTGAGGAACTCCATCTTAGCCGTATTCTCGCCATGAACTATCGGTTAACCTTATCCTCGTTTGCTCAAATGCACCGCTTTCTGGTTAGCTTCGATCAAGGCTGACGGAACATTCCTTTAACGAACGGCAGGTAGGACTACGGCCTACCCCGCGATCACAGAAGGAATATGGGATGAGCTTTCTTCAGCGGACCGGCGAACTCAAATTCGCTGCCGCGCTGGTCGTCGCTCTTGCGATCTCCGCCTGCGCGAAGGCCCCCGCCGAGCCCGCCGACGCGCTCGCTGGCCTGAATGGGCGGGCGGCACCCGGCAGTCCTCGGGACTTCGCCGTCAATGTCGGCGATCGGGTCTTCTTCGACAGCGATTCGAGCGAATTGAGTCAGACCGCGCAGGCCACCCTCGCCAAGCAGGTGAGCTGGCTGCAGCAATACGGCCGCTACAATTTGACGGTCGAGGGCCATGCCGACGAGCGTGGCACGCGCGAATATAATTTCGCGCTAGGCGCGCGGCGGGCCGAAACCACCAATGACTATCTCGTGGCCCGCGGTATTCCGGCGGCAAGAATTCGCACCATCAGCTATGGCAAGGAGCGGCCCGTCGCGACCTGCAACGACATCTCCTGCTGGGCGCAAAACCGCCGCGCGGTTACGGTGCTGACGGGCGGCCTATCCTAACGCAGGTTTCGACGAGCGGCCCTTCTCCGTCGCCGATATGTCCCGGACGGACCCAAGACCTGTCGCTTCGAACCAAAGGCGGATAGAATGGTTTCATGATCGAGCAAATCATGAAGCGACTCTCGTTCCGCTCTATTTGCGTGCACCCGCTGGCCGGGGCAGGGGTCTTTTTTCTTGCGCCAGTGGCGGCGGCGTGCCCGCCCGAGGCGCTCGACGTTGCTCGCACCTTGGAGGTAGGGACGTCCGGCGGCCTGCAAGTGGGGCTGAAAACCTATCCGCGAAGCCTGGCGCTCGACGATCATGAAATCGTGCTCACCTTCGACGATGGGCCCGCCGCGCAAACCACCCCAAAGGTTCTCGACGCGCTCGCCAAGGAATGCGTGAAGGCGACATTTTTCCTCGTCGGCCGCAATGCGGAGGCCTTGCCCGCTTTGGTCAAGCGCGAAATCGCGGAAGGACATACGGTCGGCCACCATACATTTTCGCATCCCGCCGCGACATTGCGGGGATTAACCGAAAGCGCGGCGCAAGAAGAGATTCTGCGCGGTTTCGAAGCGGACGACAAAGCCGCCTATGGCACGGCCAGCGGCGCGCCAAAAGTGCGGTTTTTCCGGTTTCCGGGCTTCGCCGATACGCCGGCGCTCGTGGCCTGGCTTTCGGCCAAAAATATCGCGGTTTTTGGCGCCGACCTCTGGGTCTCGGACTGGAAGACCATGACGCCCGAGGCCGAACTCGCCTTGATCCTTTCGCGGCTCGATAAGGAACAGCGCGGGATCTTGCTCCTTCACGACACCAAGGAGCAGACGGCCGCCATGCTGCCCGACCTCCTGCGAGAACTCAAAAAGCGCGGCTATAAAATCGTCAAGATCGTACCCGGCACGAACCCAACCCCAACGCGCGCGGCGCCGGAAGGCTGGACCTCGGCGACGGAGAAGATCATCGCCAATATTTTTGCCAAGGCGCGTCGCGCCATAAAGGATTTGGGCCCGGCCGGCGCGGCAATGGAGCCAAGCGGGCCGGCGAGCAACCCTTCGCCTAAATAGAGAAGAAGTGGTGCGGCCAAGAGGACTCGAACCTCCACTGGTTGCCCAACTAGCACCTCAAGCTAGCGCGTCTACCACTTCCGCCATGGCCGCGATTGTCTGCGCGGTGGAAAGCGCGAGCGGCCCCACAGGCAGGCGCGTCGTCTAACAAATCGGC
>DATARJ010000112.1:0-4112 GCA_036264205.1 Methylocella sp. | reverse complement strand
TTGTGGCTTCCAGATCTGGCGTGGAACTCATTGGCGCGCAATCGCCACACCCCAGGGAAATGAACCGACCGCGATTGACTTAAGCACCTTAAGGCTAGCCACGTCGATGACCGAGACGTCGTTCGAAACTCCGTTGGTCGTGTAAAGAAATCTGCCGTCAGGGGTCAACGCCAATTGCCAGACGCGCTGGCCGACGAGCAGATATTTCTCGACCTTTTTCGTCGCGGTGTCGATGACGGCGACGCGGTTCGCCGGACCAAGCGCCACGAACGCCTTCTTGCCATCATGGGTAAACCTCATCCCGACCGGCTGAATCGCTTCCTTCGCGAGCCCAGGGACCGCGAAGGCGATCTTCTGTTTGACCTTGGGGTTGGCGGCGTCGATCACGCTGACGGTGCCCCCGACTTCGGAGGAGACCCACAATTCCGAACCGTCCGGCGTATATTGGGCGGCGCGCGGCCTGGCATCGACGAGGACATTGGCGAAAATTTTGTGCGTTTGTGTGTCGATCAGATGCGCCATGTTCGTCGTTTCCGACGTATTGACGAGCACTTTGCCGTCGGGGCTAAGCCCCATTCCCTCCGGTTCGACGCCGACCGGAATATCCGCGACGATCTTGCGTGTCGCGAGGTCGATCGCGGTCACCAGATTGTCGTTCTCGTTCGAGATAAAAAGGAGCTTGCCGTCGGGGCTCAGGATCAGAAGCTCGGGGTCGGGGCCCGATGGCAAAGTACCAGTGATCGAGAGTTTCTTGGTGTCTAGAATTTGAATCAAATCGTCGTCGCCGGCGCAGATGAAGAGTTCGCCGCCGTCCTGACTCAAGGCGATCCCGCGTGGACGATGGCCGACCGGCACGGTCTTTGTCACCTCCATTTTGCCGGTGTCGATAATGCTGATGGAATTGCCTTTTTCATTCGAGACGTAGGCGGTGAACGCCCCGACCGGAGAGGCCATGACGAAGGCAAACGCATTGAGTGCGAAGACAGAGCAAACAAGTCGGTTGACCTTTGATCTCTCGCGAAGGCTTATTGCAATGCGCATTTCGTTTCCGGTTCGTCGAAGCCTAGCGTATCGAGTTCCGAAGTTTGATGCAGAAAACCTTCCTGCGGCGAGACCGAAACGATCATCCGGCCATCGCCGAGCAGAATAGGCTGGCGTAATTGCTGGTTCCAGTGGCGGAGGGTCTGTTTTTGGCCCTTGAATGCGGCAATGGCAAAATCCGGTCCGGTCAGATAGCCGCGAATGATCTTGGGATCGTTCGAGCCGGTACGCGACGCCGCCTCGCCGATCATGCGCATCGCCACCCAAGCGTTGTTGTCGCGCGCGTTCATACGCCGAGAGGCGAGTTTCATGAAACGGTTTTGCAATTGAATCGCGCCCCATTGCTCATGGCTTCCGTCCCAGCTCATTGGCCTGAGCCCGGCCGAGCCCGCGACCGGACGCGGATCCCAGGTGCGGAAGGGAAGATAGCTGGCAAAGACCTCACTTTCGTCGGCGGAGACGAGGACATCATAAGCCGGCGCGTTTTGGGTCGCCACCGGAATAAGCCTTTGCGTCTGCACGCTTCCAGAATCCGAGCGGCGGCCGCCGCCGGTATCCTCGTAAACCCGCTCTTCGACGATTTTTGCGCCGAATTTATTCGCAGCGTGGCGAAGCGCCTCGGCGTAAAGCTCATCTTCTGGATGAGAGCCTTTGATCAGGAACCAGCGCTTCCATTGCTTCCATACCAGATATTGCGCAAGACCATCGGCAAGCATGGAATAAGAAGGCGCAATGTGAAAGACATTGGCGCGGCAATTTTCCTCCCGCAGCGAATCCTCCGGCGCGTCGGTGTTGAAAATGAGGACCACCTTTTCCCCTGCCGCGTCGGCGAGCGCGAGAAGTGCCGCAGCTGGAAGGTCGGCGAGTACAAAGGACGCGCCTCGCGCGATAAGGCCGTTCAGCGCGGCGGCCGGGTCGTCGCCCGGCCGCAAGGGGACGTCCTCGATCGCAAAGGTCTGACCGAGGAAACCTCCGGTCGTATTGTTATCTTCAACGGCAAGTTCGGCACCGGCGATGCCATCGTCGGCAGCTGGAATATCGAGAATCGAGAGCGTCTCTCGCATATGTGGCGCGCGAATGAAGCCTACCTTGACGTTGATGTTGTCCGCCGCGACCGCGGGAACGGCGCATGCCGGTAGCGCCACGGCGAAAAGGGCAAGAACGCCACGTTTGAAATTCATCCAGGAATGATGGTTCGAAGCGATGGTCTAATCAAGCCCTCGCTCATCAAGATCTTATCTCACGTCTTCCCCCGAGCGGCGTTTTTGGCAACGCAGCCAAGGCATTGACGATGGCAAACATCGCCTGCTCGTCCGGAGTTTTGGCAATGAGCACTTCATGGATACCCGCAGCCAGCAGCGGCGCCGCCGCATCGTGCGAGATGCAGACATGGTTTATCCGGGACAAGTCCAGGCCTGCGTTGCGGGCGAGGCCGAGAAAGATGTCCGTGCTGCGCCGCGAATAGTGCAAAACCACGCCGATTTCGCCTGTGCGGGCAAGGGCCGAGGCCGCCTCGGTCAAGGACTCGGCGGGCTGCGCCGCATAGACTTCGATCGGCTCGATGGCATGACCTATTTCGGCAAGGCTGTCCTCAAGGTCCGGTTTGCGGTCGCGTCCGGCGAGATACACGAGATGGCAGGGCATGGCAAAGCGCGCGGCGATTTCCCGCGCGAGAGTCTTGGCGTTTGGGCCAATTATTGGCGGGCCGTCAAAACCCCGCTCGCGCGCGGCTTCCCGCGTCCGCTCGCCGACCAGGAGCAAAGGCAACAGGCGGCGCGCCTCGGGCAGAGGCCAGTCCGGCGCGGCAGATAATAATTCGAAGGCATGTGCGCTCGTCGCGATGACGCCATCGATAACGCCCGTCGGCCATATGGCTCCGGTCGGCACCATGTCGAGAACGGGAGATAGCACCGCGTCGTGCCCTTCGCGCGCGAGTCGTGCGGCCGTTCGATTCGATTCGTCGATAGCGCGTGTGAGCAAGACCAGCATGTCTCTAGCAATCTGGGACAAACAATTGAATCCGGCGTTGGCGGCATTGCGGTCGACTCTCAGGAATCGAACCATTCGCGGGCGAAGTATACTTGAGGGGAAGTCTCGCAAACAGCCGGAACGGCGGCTTGACGGGAAGGCAGCCTGAAAAAGATCGTCACGCGCGAGGACCGTTCGCGCGGATGATCCAAAAAGCATAACGAGGACCACCCTCTATTACAAGCCGGTCGCTTGCGCGTTGTGGTCCTTTACCTCCCCGGCGCCCTCGACGAAATATCTGGCATCGTCCCCGAGCTTCACGCTTGGCGTTTCGTAGCTCGGCCGCGGGAAAAACATGCGAAGGGGCGCGCAACCATTGTAATCGTTGTCCTTGCTTTCCGACGGGATGACCGCTCTGGATGTGGCAATGTCCTGCCGCATAGCTTGTAACGAGGGCGTTAGGATGAATCTCGACCGGAGGTCGAGTGTGCACCAGAGCTCTGCCGTCCTCAAAAACGTTCGAAGACGCTGCGGACCTGGGGTAGATCTGCTTGATCGGATAGCAGCAGTTGCAGGGTGATCCGCGCCTTGCGGGCATCCAGCGCATTGGCGGGGATGAGCCCGCATTTGATGAGATCGATCTCCCCTCCTGGGTAGTCATATGATCCGCGCATCGTTTCGCCCGCCCCCGTACGGCTGGCGAAAACAACCGGAACGCGTTCGGCTAGTCCCGCAAGAGCGGGCACGGCGGCGACGGCGGCGTGACCGGCCCCGGGAAGGCTGACCACGAGCCCATCGATTGCGCCAGCCGCCACGGCTTCAACCGTTTGAGTTTCGAGACCGGGCCCCGCTTCAAGGATCGGCACGACGGGCGATCCTCCTCCGTAGGTCAATCGCGGCGGCCGGCTCGCGAGCGCGAGAGCGAAGCGGACGCGCTCTTCCGCGACATAGCCGATCGGGCCGAACGGGAGAGAGGAAAAAGCGTGCGGCCGGAAACTATGCGCCTTGCGGATAAGAGGACCGGCATGAATTTCATCGTCGGCCACCACAAGGATGCCTTTGCCACGCGCCGCCGCTGAGATCGCCACCCGGGACGCGGCGAG
>DATARJ010000079.1:0-2433 GCA_036264205.1 Methylocella sp. | reverse complement strand
GATGGCGCCGGTCCGCTTGACCGTCTGGCCTTCCTTGATATCGCGGTCGCTGCCGAAAATGACAATGCCGACGTTGTCGCTTTCGAGGTTCAACGCCATGCCCCGCACGCCGTTCTCGAACTCGACCATTTCACCGGCCTGAACGTTGTCGAGGCCATAGACGCGGGCGATACCGTCCCCGACCGAGAGGACCTGGCCGACCTCGGTTACCTCCGCTTCATTGCCGAAGTTCGCGATCTCGTTCTTGAGGATCGCGGAAATTTCCGCGGCGCGGATTTCCATCAGCCGGCCTCTTTCATGCGTGAACGAATCGAATTGAGTTTGGTTTTGAGGGAACTGTCAACCATGCGCGAGCCCAGTTTGACGATCAACCCGCCGATGATCGCGGGGTCCACCTTGACCGCGATATCGACCTCGCCGCCGCCGGTAATATCCGTGAGCGCGTTCCGCAATGCCTCGACATGGTCGGGCTTCAGCGCCTCGGCGACCGTTACATCGGCCCGCGTGACGCCATTTCGTGCGTCGTTCAGCACATTGAAATCGCGGATCATGTCGAGAATCGCGAAGAGCCTGCGCTTGGCAGCGACGAGTTTTATGAATTTGGCGGCGAATCCATCGATCTCCGCCCTGGCGAGAATAGCGTCGAGCGCCTTGACCTGCTCTTCGGCCGAGAAAACCGGACTCTTGACGAAACGTTGCAAATCCGCGCTGGAGCGGATCAATTCCGCGAAGGCGGCGAGATCGGCGGCGGCCTTTTCCGTCGCCCCTGTTTCCTGACAGAGCGCGAAGAGCGCCTGGGCATAGCGCCCCGCCATCCCGGACACGCGTCCCTCGTGTTGCGCCGCCAAACCGAAATCCCCAAAAACGGCGCGAAGACGCCAAGAAACGCAGCCAACTCCGAAGACAGGGCTCACCTAACATAGAGCTTTTTGCGGCGCAACCCTGGGGGACAAATGCGCAGGGCTGGGACGATTGGCTGCGCCTCGAAGGCGGCTAGGTCGAAATGAACCTGATCGGATTGCGCCCGACCGCTAAACGAATTAGCTTCCGCCTTAACCCATATATTTTCGGATCGCCTGACAACGTTCGATGAGCAGATTTAGCGATGACTCGATCAAATTGAGGCTGCTCTCCATTAAGCGTTCTTTGACCATGTCTCTTACGTCTCTTAGCCGTTTCCCGGGATCGTAGGAGCTCCGGAATCGTTTAAATGCCATCACATTCTCAAGCACGCTCTTCAACTCCCGTTCTGCCCCCGGAAGACGGGCATCGATCGTTTCGAGCCGTTGACGCCACTCGATTTTGTTCTCCGAAACCCACAAATCGTCCTCTATGCCATCTATGTGGAGAAGGGTGTTTTGCTTATATTTTTGAAAATCGTCGATACATTTTTTCAACTGGCTTGCCTGCTCAGTCCTTTCGATTTCCCGCCCCAAGCGCGCGCCTTCGAGCCCCAGCCGGGTGATCTGATTCTCTCGCTCGACGCGCCGCCTGTCGTCGGCAGCGTCCCAGGACTTATACGTGTGATACCAATCGTCCCGAATTCTTTCTTCGCGATCGTCGCCCATAGCGAATCCGCCTCTTGCTCAAAAATTACACCCAAGACGAAATATCCATTCTAAATGGAAAGTTCAACATGTGTTTCGCGCATCAATTTCGTTGGGCTGCACCGCTTCCCCGTTGCCAACCGTGCCGGATCAGCAACACGGAGCGACTCTTCGAAATTGCCGCTTTGCGTCTCTGTATTGCGAGCGATAAATTGGTAATCCGCCTTTAATGGGCGAGGCGCTTCCGCCTATGCCCGCGAAAAAGAAACCGATGCAGGAAAAAACCTTGCCTAACACATGCCCCCGCCAGTTCATCCCCCGCCCGGCCGAGGCGGCCGATCCCATCGCCTTGGCAAGACGCGATCTCAACAAAGCCCTGCGCCGACGCTTCTACAAGGAGGTGACGGTGCAACAGCGGGATGGAACTTTCATCCTGCTTCTGGACGGCCACGTAGCCAAGTCGCCGGGGCGAAACCGTTTGGCGCTGCACTCCTTGGCGGCGGCACGGGCGCTGGCGGACGAATGGTCGGCGCAGGGCGAAACGATCGACTCGGCGGCCATGCCATTGACGAGGATCGTCAATTCCGCGATTGACGGAGTCGCGCACCGGCGCGGCACCACGGTGGACGAGATCGCCAGATATGCCGGGGCGGACCTCGTCTGTTATCGCGCCGCCGAGCCGGAAGCGCTCGCGCTCGCGCAAGCAACTGCCTGGGATCCGATACTTGTTTTCGCACGCGAAAAACTCGGCGCTTGTTTCATCTGCACCGAAGGCCTGGTGTTCATCGAACAGCCGGAACCCGCCCGTGCGGCGGTGAAAGAGGCCATCGCACGCATCGCAAACAGCGGCGAGGCCGCACCATTCGCGCTGGCCGCGCTGCATGTG
>DATARJ010000061.1:0-3615 GCA_036264205.1 Methylocella sp. | reverse complement strand
GTATTCGCGATAGACGGCCTTCAGATATTTCCTGCCGATTCAATCCTTCGCATGGCGCAGATATACCGACTCCTCCTTGGTGAACGGTTCGCCGGTGATCGGGTTATTCGGATCGGAGGGAGCGAAATCCCAGACTACCTCATCGGCGGCGATGAAATAAGTTCGCTCAACGGCGTCAGCTGCCGTTGCCACAAAGCCGTCGCAACGATCATGCAAGCGATCGTTCGGATGGGCGTCACATAATCATTCCTTTTCGAACCGAGCTCGCCGGGTTTATTGCAGCGTCCATCCAAACGGAGAGGTCTTCACTCCCGCTGGCCTGCTGGAGGATCATGGCCGAACCGGGCGAGGTGCCAGGCGGCAAAGTCGCGTGCCCGCGCTTCCAAACACTCCTCGGGACACTTTCCATCATAATAAATTTGCAACGCAACGACACATAAATGCGTAAGCTCCTCCAAATTCGGCGGCCTGTTATCGAGTCGCATGCTTAAGGTAAGCGACATTATTTTATTTATTCTAATTCTGTTTTCAATAATCCCGCACATCTGACGTCTTCATAGTTTTAGATAAGCATTCCATAATCACATATGTGAGCGGTTACAACAACTATGTATTTTAACTATTCTAATTATATTCTCGTCGCTCTAGGCGACGGTTCATGCGGATGGAAGAAGCTACCAGAGGCCGCACCAGAAACCTAGTGTTGCGCACCCAGATCACTTCTGACTGTGTTGCAATCAAGCCTCTAAACCTCTGGTGCACAATTCAAGATTTTTGCACCAAATTAGGCCATTGATATTGCGGGGCTCTTTTGGTGCATAAGTCAGGTGTGAAAATATGCCGTCATTTACTGCCAGGATATTGCCAAATGCCGTGACGGACGAGGCCAAGCGGCGGCGGTCCGGGCATCCGTATGACAACCTTGATTCGAGCAAAGCTTACACCGGGGATGCGTTCCAGGAACGAGCTCACCCACCGAGGCGCTGCCGCCCGCCTCGAATCGCACCAGACAATCGAGTGATCTTACCAGATTGAAGGAGGGGCGGCTGTCTTGGTCCTTGTAAGGTTCTTGGCCCCGACCTTACCAAAATGCTTCACGTGAAGCATTTTGGTACGATTGGCGCCGCCGAGAACGAGCCCCGGCTTGTGAGTTTGCATGAGCCTTCCCTGGCATTTGCTCTTTCCTGAAAACTTTGCGCCAAAACCTCATTTGGCCTAGGATGGAGACAACGATAGCCGGAAGGGCAGGAAGGAAGCGCCATCATGCCAGGTTCTCCCGCGAAGGCCGCCGTGGCCGGACCTCGCTCGGTCGCGCTGATCGGCCCCTATGGAAGCGGCAAGACCACATTGTTCGAGGCCTTGATGGGGGCGGCCGGCGCGCCCCTTAAACGCCAAGGCGATATTCGCAAGCGGGTCGTGACGACCGAGTTGAGGCTTGGACATTGCTCCTTCTTAGCCGATCGCTGGTCGATCCTGGATTGTCCCGGTTCGGTCGAATTCGCCTATGAGACGGAAGCAGCGCTCGCGGCGGTCGATCTCGCCATTGTGGTTTGCGAGCCCACGGCCGGCCGCGCGTCCAGCGTGCCGCTCTTGCTGACGGCGCTTGAGGAATACCGGCTCCCGCACCTTATCTTTGTCAATAAGATCGACACGCTGGCCGGCTCTTTCGACGACACGCTCGCGGCGCTCCAGGCGCACTCGAAGTATCCGCTAGCGGCACGCCAATTGCCGATCCGCTTGGGCGATGCGGTGACCGGCTACATCGATGTCGTGAGCGGACGGGCCTACCGGTACGGCGCGAACCAAGGCGCAGAGCCCATCGAGGTCCCCGCGCAACTCCGCGATCCCGAGAAACAGGCGCTCGATGGACTGGCCGAGGTGCTGGCCGACCAGGACGATGCCCTCTTGGAAAAGCTAATCGAGGAAATCGCGCCGACATCGGCGGAACTCTACCAGCACTTGCGCAAGGACCAGGCCAGCGGCACGATCGTCGAGGTCCTGCTTGGATCGGCCGCGCGCGGGCAGGGCATCTTGCCCCTTTGGAAGACGATGCGGCATGACGTGCCGGACGCGGCCGAAACCGCGGGCCATCGCGGCGTCGGAGCTGGCGAAGTGCCACTCATTCAGATCTTCAAGACGGCGCAGGCGGGCAAGCTTTCGTATGGCCGGGTCTGGCGTGGTGTCCTGCGCGACGGCGCGACGTTCGATGGCGCGCGCGTCGGCGGCATTCACCGGTATCCAGGCGGCGAACCAGTCAGGGCGCCGGAGGCCGATGCGGGGGAGTTGGTCGCGCTCGGCCGGCTCGATGGGGTTGCGACCGGGGCGATCCTCGGAATCCTGGGCGCGGCAGGGTCATTGCCGTTTCCCACGCCACCGCCCCCCGTCTATGCGCTCGCGATAACGGCAAAAGACCGCAAGGATGATGTCAAGCTCTCGGGCGCGTTGAACAAGCTCGTTGCGGAAGACCCCGCCCTCGGCATCGAGCACGTCGCGGAAACCGCCGAGACGATCTTGAGCGGTCAGGGCGAAATCCATCTCAACGCGGCCCTCGAACGGCTCGCCACGACTTACAATCTCCAGATTGCCACGGCCACGCCGAAAATTGCGTTCAAGGAAACGATCAAGCGCCGGGTGGCCCAGCATTCCCGGCTCAAACGCCAAACCGGCGGCCATGGCCAATTCGCCGACGTCAAGCTGGAGATCGAGCCGCGCGGCCGTGGCGAGGGCTTTCTGTTCACCGATAAAATCGTGGGGGGCGCGGTGCCGAGGCAATATATTCCGGCGGTCCGCGAAGCGGCCGAGGAGGCCATGCAAAAGGGACCATTCGGCTATCCCGTCGTCGATGTCGGGGTGACCCTCGTCGATGGCACCTTCCATGCCGTGGACAGCTCCGACATGGCTTTTCGAACCGCGACCCGCTTGGGGATAGGGGAGGGTCTCGCCAAGGCGGAGCCGGTCTTGCTCGAGCCGATCGAACACGTCACGGCGAGCGTGCCGAACATTTTCACCGCCGCGGCCCAGCGCTTGCTGACCGGACGCCGGGGCCAGATCCTGGGCTATGCGGAGCGGCCTGGTTGGCCCGGCTGGGACGACGTCGAGGCCCTCGTGCCGGCGGTGGAGTTGCATAACTTGATCATCTAACTCCGCTCCGACACCATGGGGCTTGGCCACTATCGCCGGCGCTTCGATCATCTCGTGGAAACGCGAGGCATGACGCCTTAGCCGCCGCGCGGCCAGTCCAGCGTCGCCCCCGCTATCCGCCGGCGCCCTTGCGGCGCCGAGGCGAGCGGCGCCTGCCATAGGCCGGAAAGGCCGGCCTCGTCGTGGTGGCCGGCACCGCCGCGGCGGCCGAGTAGGCGGCGTCCAGCGGCCAGACGGCGGTGGTGACCGCGTAAATCGTGTTCGCGTCGCGATCGGCGACCGGCAGGACACCGTGACGGGATGTTGCGAACACCGTATCGTCGATCTGCACCGTCCCGAGCAGCGGCAGGACGCGCAAATTGGCGTTCGGCGACGGGACCACGACTACCAGCTGCCCGTCGCCCTGGTCATCCAGCAGGACCTCTCCAACGGGTGTCAGAATTATCGAGTCCGGGTCGGTGAGATTGAGCCGGC
>DATARJ010000003.1:0-8963 GCA_036264205.1 Methylocella sp. | reverse complement strand
CGTGCGAATGTCGCCATGTCGATGCGCCCGCCAAGCTTGCGGACGAGCGCCGGATCGAGGCCGGTGAAACTCGCGACTTTTTCAGCGATACGCGAAAGCGCCTGGGAATCGCGCTCGCCGCGCAGGAGATCGGCGAGGTAGGGGCCCGCAGCATAGGCCTCTACATCGGAAAGAGACGCGCGCCCCTCGGATCCCGCTAGCCCCCGCGCGACAGCGGTCTGGGAAGGTAGCCGCATCGCGAAAGGGAGGGGATTATTGGCGCTTTCGAACCAGCCGAAGTCGAGCACCGGCGAAATCAGAACAAGGCCCGCGACGCCGATTCCTTCCTCGTCTTGCAGGCGCCGCGCGAGTTTTGGCGCGCGAAACCCGCCATAGCTCTCGCCAACGATGAATTTGGGGCTGTTGAGCCTCTTGTTGGCGGCGAGCCATTTCCGAATCGTGACCGCCAGCGCCTCTATGTCGCCACTGACCGAATAGAAGTGGCGTCGTGTTTCATCTCCCTTTGCCAAAATGCGGCTGTAGCCCGTTCCGGGCGGATCGATGAAAACAAGATCGGTGAAATCGAGCCAGGTATCGGCATTGTCGATCGTGACCGGAGGCGCCGACGGCAAAGGCGATGCACGATCGAAAGGTAGCCGCCAAGGCCCCATGGCACCTAGATCGAGCCAGGCGGAGGCGGCGCCGGGCCCGCCATTGATCGCGAAAGTGACCGGGCGCTTGGCGGAATCGGGGGCCTCAAGAATGAAGGCCGTGGTCGCGATATCGGCCATCGGGGCGAGGCTCTCGGCATCGCTCAAGCGAATCGGCCCGGCAATCGCCTTGAAACGCAGGCTGCGTCCGGAAAGCTCGATCGTATGGGACGTCGTCGCGGCGGCGGGCAGGGAATTGGGAGCAACCGCCGTTGGCGCTTGCGCATGCCCGGCGTCCGCATTTTGTTGCCCGGCCTTTACCGCCGGAGCTGTTGCCGTTTCCGCCGCCGCCGGTTCCAGCGCGGCGGCCGATGAAGTGGCGGCAAAGCCAAAAAGAACCGCGGCGAGCAACCATTTCAAAATGTTGGGCATCGATTTCATCGAGAGGGTCCTTTATTATCCACTAATGACAGGCTGAGTCGTATAGAGTCGAATTTTAGACTTCGACTGACCCGCGCAAGGTAGCAGAATCCCCGATGAGCGACCTGCATGTAGCCTTCGTTTCAAAGAGATTTCTGCGGTCGCATTGAGATTTGGAGTACCGCGCCTGGCAGGATTCCGACAACGAAAAAGCCCTGGATGTTCGCCTCGCCTTATGGGCCAAGCGCACGGATTTGAAGGAGACTTCGGCAGAATCCGCGTTCATCGATGTATTCTTCCGCGAGACATGGGGCTACGTCCAGACCGGCCAGCGGGGTTCCGAGACTGGGTCTGGTCACGAACGACGGCTCCGTCGTGGTCTCGCAGATCATGGCCCTCGAACGTGAGCTGGCCTCGCTGGACGCCGAAATCGCTCGGCAAGCAAGAGAGGTGAAAGACATCAGGCCGAGGCGTATGGAGTTACAGACTGACATAGTTTCGCAGGAGCCCTGCTATGAAACATGCAATTTTGGGAGCGGGAGCGATCGGAGGGTTGGTCGGTACCGTGCTGTCATCGCTTGGCGAAGACGTTACCGTGGTGGTGCGACCGCAAAAGTTGGCTGAGTATCCCGCGAACTTGACGCTGGAGCGCCCGTCGGGAGCGATCACGGCACCGACGAAAGCGGTGGCGACGCTGACGGAGCCGGTTGGCGTGCTGTGGATTGCAACCAAGACGTATCAACTTTTAGCTGCGCTGGAAACTATACAAATGTTGCCCCGCTGCATAGTGCCGTTGCTGAATGGCATCGAGCACGTTGCGGTGCTACGGGCGCGATTTGGGAGTGAACGGGTCGTCCCGGGGACGATCGCGTCGGAGACGGAGTGTACTGCTCCGGGCAAGTTTATCCAGCGCTCTCCGGTCGTGCATCTGAACCTTGCGGCCAACGGAGAGCCACTGTTGGGAGGTATCGTTGCCCGGTTGGGAGAGGTAGGCTTTGACTGCCAGTTCATTCGGAACGAGCAGACGCTGCTCTGGGGCAAGCTCTGCTTCCTTGCACCGTTTGCACTGGTGACGTCGGCATCGGGTAAGAGTGTGGGGGAAATACTGGCGGACGCGACCTGGAAACAGGAACTGAGTTCTACGATTGCGGAGGCGTGCGCGGTGGCGAATGCAAGCGGTGCGGAGATCGTTGAGACGCAGATTCAGGCGGCTTTCGGAAACGCGCCTGCGGGCATGCGCAGCTCGATGCAGAAGGACGTCGTGGCCGGACGCGAACTGGAGTTGGACGCTATCGGCGGCCCTATTGTGCGTGGCGGGGAGCGCTACGGCATCGACGTCTCGACCACGGCGAAGTTGATGGAGGCGATTCGCGCCAAGACTTTACAGCCGAGCGCTTGAAAGAGCGCGTGATCGCGCTCGACGAAGCTCTGTTTCCTAGGCACAGGACGCATTCCGAATGAATGCGCTCGTCTACGCGCTCTATGGCCTCAGCGCCGAGGAAATCGAAATGGTGGAGAAAGGATAGCTCGTTCTACTCCGCTCATGCCGCCGGGCTGGTTTCGCGACGGAGCCAGCTTCGGTTTATGGACACGGCGTTTTCCTCCGCCACCGCAGCCAATGCGTCCATCACCCGTTCGGGCGGGAAGATCACAATGACTTCGGTGCCTTCGCAAAGCTTGGATTTCAGAGTGAAGGATCCGCCATGGAGTTCGATGAGGCCCTTCACGATCGGCAAGCCGAGGCCGGAGCCTTCCTCGGCGTTTTTGTGCGCGAGCGCGCCACGGCCGAACGAGGACATGACAATCGCAATCTCCTCTTCCGGAATTCCAGGACCGCTGTCGCGCATGGCCACATATTGACCGCGGCTCGCGGTCCAGCCGATCCTGATCTTGATCGTGCCGCCTTGCGGAGTGAACTTGATCGCGTTCGACAGAAGGTTCAATATTACTTGGCGAATAGCGCGTTGGTCGGCCCAGATCCGCGGCAAATCCGGCTCGACGGCCTTTTCGATGATGATCTGGCGTTTTTTCGCGCGCAGCCCTAGAAGATGCCGGCAATCCTCGACAAGATGAGGGAGCGCGACCGCTTCTTCCTTGAGGTCGAAACGTCCGGCCTCTATCCTGGAGAGATCGAGGATTTCATTGATCAGCGTCAAAAGGTGCTGCCCGCTCGCATGGATGTCGTTTGAATATTCCTTGTAGGATGCGACGGCGTGCGATCCGAATAATTCGCCTTTCATAACTTCGGAAAACCCGAGAATGGCGTTGAGCGGCGTGCGCAATTCATGGCTTATCGTGGCGAGGAAGCGGGATTTGGCGAGATTTGCCGCCTCGGCGCGGTGGCGCCCAAGATCGCTGTTTGCGTTGGCTTGTTCAAGCTCGGCGATCAGGACATCTTTCTCGGCTTGAAACGAGAGCGCCTCGAACGACGCCGCATGCAACCTCCTGGCAACGACCATGATATAGAGCTGGGTTCCGCAAGCCAACGCAATCAGCGGCAAGGTTCCATCGGAAAGGCTCGCTGTACGCAGCAAGCTGAGAGTTGCGAGGGTCATCGGCGTCAACGCGCCGAGTACCGCGGACGGAATCGGGGCGGAGATCGTCGCGTTCATTGCGGCAACGAGCAAAAGCAGGACGAGGGCATAGCTGCGCGCGGCGGGGTCACCGGACTGGCCAACGAGCCAAACGATCGCCGCCCATGCGATTCCCTGGAGCGTTTCGGCGACGACGAACTTGCGGCGCCAGCGGCCGGCGTCGCGCACGGTTTCTTCGGCATTCAGGAACTTGCCGGCAATCCGGTAAGCCACACCGAGCGCCGCGACATCGAGGGCGAGCCAAATCAGGATCGCGTCCATGGCGACCCATGTGGCGGCAGCCGCGGCGGCTACCGCGCGTAGCACGGCCATGGCGGGGCCCGACGATCTGCGCCCTTTCGCGAAAAGGCGCAGCAATTCGACGTCGAAGCCGCATTGGCACAATGCGGACGATGTCAGCTTCTCGCGCGCGTCGCGTACCTCGGGGGCCAAGGATCCGCGCCGCGGGGCGTCGGCCGGATCGCCAGCGCGTCCGCGCGCGATCATTTCCGCGGTGACGTTGGTCATCCTTTAAAATACCCGCTCAATTCTCGCTTCGCGCGAAAGGTTGCGGCGACGATGCCGGAAAAAGATTAATGACCAACTCAAACGATCGTTCGACTTGTTCGCAACTAAGACTGGTCCGGGCCTGACGGTCAGAATCGCAACGCTTTTCAGAGAGGCGGCGGACGTAAATCGGCAGGGATAGAACTCAATGTGCGCTAAGGGACGGCCGGCGAGGCAAGCAGCTCCAAGTTGCGGGAATCGCCCGAGACGGTCCGGGGCGCTTGCGAAAGGCAAGGGATTAGCCTTGAGTCGCCGGCTTTCTGGCGACCCGGACCGTCGCCGTTCATAGGAGCGAATCGGCCTGGCGCGGCACCCGGAATAGAACCGGCGGGACTAGCGATAGCTATGGCAGACAGTCATTCGATTTGCAGGCTTGCGGCGCTGGCCGGGCACATCAGGGGCTGCCGCATCTGCGTTGAGACGCCGCTTGGCGCGCCGCTCCCGCACGAGCCGCGTCCCGTTTTGCGGCTGTCTTCGACCGCGCGGCTGCTCATCGCCAGCCAAGCGCCTGGCATGAGAGTGCATGTCAGCGGGCTATCGTTCAACGATGCCTCCGGCGATCGTCTGCGGCAATGGATGAACGTTTCGCGCGAAGCGTTCTACGATGAGACGAAGATCGCGATCGTGCCGATGGGTTTTTGTTTTCCCGGCCACGATGTCAACAAGGGTGATCTGCCGCCGCGCCGCGAATGTCGCGAGACTTGGCATGATGAATTGTTTTCGATTTTGCCTCAAATCGAATGCATTCTCGCGATCGGACGCTTCGCGCAGGACTATCATTTCGCGAGGGCCGGAAGGCCATTGCCGAAAAACCTGAAGGTGGACGACATCGTTCGCCGTTGGCGCGAATTCGCGGGCGAGAGGCCGAAAATCATCGCCCTGCCGCACCCCTCCTGGCGCAACAGCGGATGGATCAATCGCAATCCTTGGTTTGAGCAGGAGGTTTTGCCGGCGGTGCGGGCCGAAGCCGCGCGCGCGATCTCCTGACGCGCCCGTTGCCTTGCGACCGGCCGGTTACGAGGTCAACGGTGCCGCCCCAGCCAGGCAATGGGGCTTCTGGAGCATGCTCGCCGCCCGGACGACTTGGCGCGCCGGCGTTTGGTGTTTAGGGTTCGGCTTGGTACACTCGCCCGCGATGGAAGGGGATCGCTCGCCAAAGGCTTTTAGGTGTAACGTGGAACCATTGGACGACGCCGGAATCGGAGGTCTCGCGATTTGCGCGCGAGGGGCGAATCCGCCCGCCGGAGCAGGCGCCGTTCAGGGTGTGGACCCACACGGACGCGGCGCGGCGAAAGCCGTCGCCGGTGCCTCGGTTCGCGCCCCGGCGGACGGGCAAAGGCGAGAGCACACCTATGCCGCACTGGATCTCGGCACCAATAATTGCCGGCTCTTGATCGCCTGGGCGGCGCCTGCCAGGAGCGGCCAAGACGGCTTTCGGGTCATCGACTCATTTTCCCGGATTGTCAGGCTGGGCGAAGGGCTGTCGCGAACCGGCGAACTCGGCGCGGCGGCGATCGAACGCACCCTCTGCGCGCTCGAAATATGCCGTGACAAAATGCGGGCGCGCGGCGTAACCCGCAGGCGATTGATTGCGACGGAGGCCTGCCGGTCGGCAAGCAACGGCGCCGAATTCTTGGCCAAGGTGCGCGCAGCGACCGGGCTCGAACTCGAGATCGTGGATCGTGAAACCGAAGCGCGGCTGGCTGCCGCCGGCTCCGCCTCGCTTGCCGATTCCGCCGCCGAAGGCGTAATTTTGTTCGATATCGGGGGCGGATCTTCCGAGCTTGTCTGGCTTGGCGGGACCACGCCTCCATGCGCGCAATCGATCGAAAAGGCGCTCACCGAGCGCATCCGTTTTTGGGTTTCCCTGAAGATCGGCGTCGTCACCTTGGCGGAAGAATTCGGCGGCATCGAGATTTCCGGCGCGAAGTTCGAGGCGATGATCGATCATGCCGCGCGGGAACTCGAGAGCTTTGTTGCGATGACGGACGGCGAGCCGCGCGGCCGGCATTTTCATTTGCTCGGCACCTCGGGAACGGTGACGACAATTGCCGGAGTATTTCTTGGACTGGCCCGGTACGATCGCCGCCGCGTCGACGGGTTGTGGATGTCGAGCGGCCAAGTGGATCGTGCGGTGGCGAGCTTGCGCAAGATGACTTACGAAGAGCGCGCCGCCAATGGTTGTATTGGGCATGGCCGCGCCGATCTCGTTCTCGCCGGTTGCGCCATTCTCGAGGCGATCCGCCGTGCATTTCCGGCCGATCGCGTCCGTATCGCCGATCGGGGTTTGCGCGAGGGCATGCTGATGCAGCTCATGCGCGCGGATAGAATTTGAACCAACTTGCGCAGTAAGTTCGCCGCCCGCGCGCCCCGGCGACTATTATTTGTTTTTGCGCGCCTTTACGCCCGGGAGGCATTAAATCCGGGGGCGCGCGCTGCATCGGCGCGCCGAAAACGTCATCGCCTTCTACCGGGCATCCTTATATGAACAAAGGAATCATTTCAGTACATGTCCCCAAAACAGCGGGTACAAGCTTTGCGGTTTGCACATTCCGAGCCAACGAAAGCGCGTAGTCACCGCAACAGCATCATGAGGCCGATCGCGGCGATGAGCCAAAGCGCAATGTGGCCCCAGCGCGCGCCGCGCGCTTCAGCCTTGCCGATTTTCCTGATCGCGTCCTCCGATAACTCGACACCGTTTTCGGCCACGTCTTCGAGCTGATTGACGATATTTTCGCCGCGCAAAAGCACCGATGGCAGATTGGAGGCGAACCGCGCAAGCGTCGATGCGGCGCGGCCGGCGTCCCGCAATTTGCCCACGGGCCCGAGGTTTTGCTCGATCCAGGCGCCGACCACCGGTTCGGAGGTGGTCCACACGTTGAGTTTCGGATCGAGCGTGCGCGCCACGCCTTCGACAACAACCATGGTCTTTTGCAAAAGAACGAGTTCGACTCGTGTCTTCATGTCGAAAAGGCCGGTGATCTCGAACAGAAGCGTCAGCAGTTTTGCCATGGAAATCTGATCGGCGGTGCGGGAATGAATCGGCTCGCCGATCGCCCGGATGGCCTGCGCGAAATCCTCGACCCGATGCACGCGCGGCACATAGCCGGCCTCAAAATGGACCTCCGCCACGCGGCAGTAATCGCGCTTGATGAAGCCATAGAGGATTTCCGCGAGAAAGCGCCGCTCTTTAAAACCGAGGCGGCCCATGATGCCGAAGTCCACCATGGTGAAGCGTCCCTGCGCGTCGACGAACAAATTTCCCTGATGCATGTCGGCGTGGAAAAATCCATCCCGCATCGCCGTGCGTAGGAAGGATTGAACGACGTTCCGACCGAGGTCCTGCAAATCATAGCCCTTCGAGGCGAGCGCCTTGATGTCGGACAACGGCGTTCCATCGATCCATTCGAGCGTCAGCACCTCTTTCGTGGTCCGGTCCCAGTCGATTTGCGGTATCCGGAAATCCTTATCTTGCGCCGTATTCTCGGCGAATTCGGATGCCGCGGCGGCTTCGAGCCGGAAATCCATTTCCATCTTGACCGTGCGGGCCAGCGTATCGACGACCTCGACCGGCTTCAGGCGGCGGGCGTCGTCAAGCCAGCGTTCGGCCAGGCGCGCCGCGAAATACATGTCGCCGAGGTCGCGTTTGAAAAGCCGCTCGACGCCCGGACGCAGCACCTTGACGGCGACTTCGCGTTCGCCATCGCGGTCTTTCACGAGCGCCCGGTGAACCTGGGCAATAGAGGCGGCGGCGACCGGCTCTCCGAAATCTATAAAGGTGCGGCCGAGCGGTTCGCCGAAGGACGCCTCGATGGTCGCGATCGCGACCGTGCGCGGAAACGGCGCCATCCGGTCCTGCAAAAGCTCGAGCTGCTGAACGACGGCCACGCCGACGACGTCCGGCCTAGTCGCGAGAAATTGGCCGAGCTTGACATAGGAAGGCCCGAGCCGGCTGATCGCGGCCGGGAGATTGGCAAGGCCGCTCGGCGGTTTGCCGACGGCTTTGGCCCCGGAAGTTGGCGCGCCGCGCCTGGCAAGCAATCTTGCCAAAGCGAGCGGCAGCCGCGCGGCCGGGGGCAGAATCGACGGATCGACGTCGCTGAACACGCCGGCCCGGGCCAGCACGAAAACCGCGCGCGCGAGGCGCAGCAAGGAACCGAGGGAAGAACGCAATTTCCGCCTGCCCTAACGCCTGGCCGAATCCGACAGGGCCGGATCACGCCGCGAGGGGTGCAACCTGCGAACGATCGAACGGCGATCGCCTGCTTCGCTTTTGAGAATCATGGTCCTGCTCGCACTGATTGATCGCATCCTATCCTTCGGAAATTCCATGGATTTATCAGAGCTTCCAGCCGGAATGAATGGCGACGATCCCCCCGGAGAGGCGCGTGAACGAGGCCCGCTCGAACCCCGCCCCGGCAATCTTACCGCAAAAACTCTCGGCATCGGGAAACCGGGCGATCGATTCGACGAGATAACGATACGGCTTATCGTCGCCCGCGACCAAGCGGCCAAGATGAGGGATGACGCGAAACGAATAGGCTTCGTAGAGACGGTCGAAAACGGGCACGTTCACATTCGAAAACTCGAGACAGAGGAACTTGCTGCCACGCCGAAGGACCCGATGCGCCTCGGCCAGCGCCCTGTCGATGCGCGGCACGTTGCGAATGCCGAAGGCGATCGTATAGGCATCGAAGCTGTCATCGGCGAAGGGTAGCTCCTCGGCGTTCGCCTCGACGAAGTCGAGCGCCGACGCAAATCCGCGCTTGGCGGC
>DATARJ010000390.1:0-2020 GCA_036264205.1 Methylocella sp. | reverse complement strand
GAGCAATGGCTTTTATCCGCTCGCCGGACGATATTTCGATCGAGCTGTTGCAAAAAGGCGCGCCTTTGCCGCAGCGCGAGCCCTGGACGTCCATGCCCAACACCGGGGTTTGGTAGGGGTTTTGTCCGCTGCCCTCATTCCCATAAAGCCTGGCGATCTCGCAAGGATAGCGCCTCTTTCCTCCTGCGCTTACTTCCTCGATGTCGATGGCACGCTCCTCGAGATTATGCCGCGCCCCGAGGATGTTGTCGCGGACGAAACATTGCGGACGCTGCTCGTCGGGATTGCCGGGGCCGCAGGGGGCGGGCTTGGCCTCGTCAGCGGGCGCGCGATCAACGACATCGACCGTATTTTCGCGCCGCTCATTTTTCCCGCGGCGGGGCTGCATGGCGCGGAGATCCGGTTTCCGGATACGTCCCGCAATATTAGCCCCAACGACGGCGCGATGGATTGCGTCCGGCAGCCTCTCGCGGACTTCGTGGCGGCCCATCCCGGCTTAAGGCTGGAAGACAAAGGCGCGGCGCTCGCGGTGCATTTCAGGCAAACGCCGGAGCTCGCCGGCGACGTATTGGAATTTCTCAAAAGCCTCGCGCAAAAAAACGGCCTCGCCGTGCAGGAAGGCAAGATGGTCGCCGAACTAAAGCAGGCGCGCCACGACAAGGGAAAAGGCATTGCCGCCTTGCTGGCAAACCCGCCGTTTTTGGGCCGCAAGCCGGTCTTCATCGGCGATGATTTGACCGATGAAAGCGGGTTTTCGTTCGTCAACGCGCATGGCGGGATTTCGGTGCGGGTAGGCCCCGCCGGTATTGCGAGCGATGCGCGTTATTGTCTGCGAGACCCGGCCAGCGTGCGGGCGGAGCTTCACCGGCTTTTGGTGGGCCGTTGAATTCCCGCGATCGCGCCATTGCCGCGCTTTTGCCGGCCTTCGCTACCTTGGCAAGTTCAGCAGGCCACGTGCGCTCTTCCCTGGATTCTGCTAAGCGTCTACCTTGCAAATTGGACCGGTGAATAGCAGGCTGGACCCATGTTAGAGAGAGACAAGGCGATCATACGTTACCTCAAAAGCCGCCAGGGCATCATTTTGACCAGCCTTGCCTTGACGGTTGCCGGCATCGTCTTCATTATTCTAACGGAGCGGTATGAGCTCAGCTGGTTCGTTGCCGCCGCTATCTTGCCTTGGGTCGAGTATTGGTTTCGGCGCAACAAAAAATGACCCGCGCGCGAATCGAGCCAGCGATAAATTCCGGGCTGCTATTCCGCGACATCTTTCTGCCGGTAGCCGAGCCTATCGTTCAGCTCCTCGATAAGCCGCGCCGCCGCTTCCGGAATCGCCGTGCCTGGGGGAAAGATCGCCGCCACCCCGGCCGCGTCCAGCGCCTCGAAATCTTGGGGCGGAATGACGCCGCCCACGACAATCATGATATTACCTCCACCCCCACGCAGCAGCGCCGCGCGCAGTTGCGGCACGAAAGTCAGATGTCCGGCGGCAAGCGACGATACACCGACGACGTGGACATTATTTTCCATCGCTTGCCGCGCGGCTTCCTCGGGCGTCGCGAACAGCGGGCCGATTTCGACCTCGAAGCCAAGGTCGGCGAACGCGGAGGCGATCACTTTCTGGCCGCGATCATGCCCATCCTGACCGATTTTCGCGACAAGGATGCGCGGACGCCGCCCTTCGTTTTCGACGAACGCCTCGACCAAACCTTTGGCGCGCACGATGGCCTGCGGGCTGGCGCCCGATTCCCTCGCGTAGACGCCGGAAACCGCCGCGATCCCCGCGTGATGGCGGCCGCACACTTTTTCGAGTGCGAAGGATATTTCGCCGACCGTCGCCTTGGCCCGCGCGGCCTCAACCGCGAGCGCCAAAAGGTTGGCGTTTCCGCGCGCGCCTTCGGTCAAGGCATCGAGCGCGCGCTGAACTTCGCGGGGGTCCCGCTCGGCTCTCAAAGCTTCAAGCTTGGCGATCTGACGCGCGCGAACGGCGGCCGTATCGACTTTTAAAATCTGGATGTTTTCC
>DATARJ010000331.1:0-2891 GCA_036264205.1 Methylocella sp. | reverse complement strand
GCCGGACGCCCCTATTTAGTGTTCTTCGGGTACACGCATTGCCCGGACTTTTGTCCGACCGCGCTCTTCGATATTTCGGCCGTTTTCAAGGAACTAGGGCCGGATAAAAAAATCGCCGCGCTTTTCATCACCGTCGATCCCGAGCGCGACACGCCGGATATTTTGAAGACCTATCTTGAAAACTTCGATTCCCGCATCATCGGGCTGACCGGCGAGCCCTCGAAAACCGAGGCCATCGCCAAGGCCTTTCGCGTGTACGCAAAAAAGGAGCCTGGCGAAAAATCCGGCGACTATACGGTGGACCACACCGGGGTCGTCTATCTGATGGACAAGCGCGGCAAATTCGTGAGCGCATTCAATCTGCAAAGGCCGCCACAGCAGGCCGCGCGCGAACTCGAGCCCTATCTTTGAAACCGCCTGTTGGCGAAACGGGACCCGCTTCCGGCCCTCAATAAAATCCGAGCGGGAAATACTTGAGATAGAGGTTGGTATAAGTTCCCCGCGCGGCAAGCGCGGCGAGCGCGTAATCGAGCACCTGACGCAACTGGGTGTTGCCTTTCTTCACCGCGATCCCGGCACCTTCGCCAAAAAATCTTGCGTCTAGGAAGGGACCGCCGCGAAAGCCGCAGCACTGCCGCCCATCCTGGCTGTCGAGCCACAGGCTGAGCGAAATTCCGTCGCCGAAAATTGTGTCGATTTCGCCTTTATCAAGAGCCTCGCGCAGCAGCATTTGTGATCCGTAGGATTTGCGGATCGTGTCTGGAAAAAACTTTTCGAGATAGGCTTCATGCGCGCTCTTTGTCTCGACGCCGACGGTTTTTTCGCGCAGGCTTTCCGGTGTCGCCGGCTCGGCCGCGATGGCCTTCAGCGACGCGAAACGCGCCGGGGTGGCATAATATGGCCTGGAAAAATCGAGCTTGGTGCGGGTTTGCGAATCGATGCGAAGAGCCGCCATGAGCGCGTCGCCTTGATCGTCATTGAGCGCGTCGATCAATGTATCGAAACGCCGCGCCTGGATGGTGCAAGTAATCTTCAGCTCCTCGCAAATGGCACGCGCGAGGTCGACGTCGAAGCCGGAGAGCGTCCCGTCCGGCAGCGCGAAATGGAACGGCGGATAATCGTCCTCGGTCAAAAAGCGCAGGCTCCGCAGGGCGGTCAGATCGGGCTTGGCGGGGCGATGGTGCGGGTCCCAGAAGCTGGGCACGAAAACGCCGCCACCGGCCAGCGCCGGGGGCGTGGCTAAGGCGAGCAAAGCGACCAAGGCAAGCGAGCCAAGCTTGCGTCTGAAATGTGCGACAGCGAAACCCAAACGAAAGTCCTCATGGCTGTGGAATCGTAGGAATCAGGCCTACCTTGTCGCGGTGCCAATTGGCTGACAAGACACCCATATGTTATAGCTAGCGCAAAGTCTGCCGCGCATATTTCTTGCAAGGCGCGAACAAATGGTTTGATCCTGGCGGCTCGGCCGGAAGGACCACTTGAAGCGGGAACCCATTCTCCCGTCAGACCATCACGTTCGTTTCGATCGGCCAATGAAGGGGCAAATGAACAACGCACAATGGCACCCCAATAGGACAAAACGCACGGATGAACGAGATTTTTTCACCCCCCGGCGAAGATGAGGAGGATCGCGGCCCTCTTATGCGGGGGCTTGCCTGCCTGCCGGTTTTCTTTTCGCTTGCCGGCAAACGCGTGGCTCTCGCGGGCGGCTCCAATGCCGTCCTCTGGAAGGCCGAGCTTTGCCAGGCGGCGGGGGCGAGGCTCGACGTTTTTAGCCCGGACCCTTGTTCCGGTCTCGTTGCCTTGGCAAGGCGGTGCCCGGCGGTCGCCCTCGTTTCGCGGCGGATCGAACCCGAGGATTTTCGCGGCGCCGCGCTCGCCATCGTCGAAGCGGAAAGCGCCGCCGAGGCGGGGGAGTTTCAGGTCGCCGCGCGCGCCGCCGGTGTCACGGTCAACGTCATTGACAAGCCCGCATTTTCGGATTTTCAGTTCGGCGCGATCGTCGATCGTTCCCCTCTCGTCATCGGCATTTCGACCAACGGAGGCTCGCCCGTTCTCGCGCAGGCGATACGCGGACGGCTTGAAGCCCTTTTGCCGCGCGAGATCAAGCTTTGGGTGCAAATAGCCAAGGTTTGGCGCGAAAGGCTGAAGCTGCTCGACACGCCCTCGAAGACACGCCGCCGCTTTTGGGAGTTGTTCAGCCGAAAGGCTCTGGCGAAACATCGCCCCGTCGAGGCTGATCTTGGCGTGCTGCTCGGCGAGGCAGAGGCGGGCACGCCGGCTGCCGGGTCGGTTGCGCTTGTTGGGGCGGGTCCCGGCGATCCCGAACTTCTGACCCTCAAGGCCTTGCGCGCGCTCCAATCCGCCGATGTTGTTTTGTACGACGATCTCGTCGCCCCCGCCATCGTCGATATGGCGCGGCGCGAGGCGGAAAAAATCCCTGTTGGCAAGCGCGGCTACAAGCCTTCCTGCCGGCAGGATCACATCGTTTCGCTAATGGTCTCGCTGGCCTCGCAGGGAAAACGCGTGGTTCGTCTCAAAGGCGGCGATCCAATGATTTTTGGGCGCGCCAACGAGGAAATCGCGGCGTTGCGGGCAGCCCGCATTCCAATCGAGATTATTCCAGGCGTCACCGCGGCGCTCGGCGCCGCCGCCGGGTTGCAAATCTCCCTGACCGCGCGCGCGAAAGCCCGCAGGCTGCAATTCATCACCGCGCACGCGCACGACGGAAAGCTCCCCGGCGACATCGATTGGCGAGCGCTCTGCGATCCCCGCGCATCGACCGTCGTTTACATGGGCGTGAAAACGCTCGAGCTCCTGGCCGGGCGCCTGCTTGCCAATGGCATGGACCCATCGACGCCGGCGCTCTTGGTCGAGCGCGCGACCTGCCC
>DATARJ010000229.1:0-3478 GCA_036264205.1 Methylocella sp. | reverse complement strand
CAAAGATGTCTTGAATCTCGACCATTCCGGTGGACCCTATGATCTGACTGAGGCCAATCGGGAAACGGGCTATCACCCTTGGCCGGGGACGCTCGCGGAGCAGGCAGTTATTGCATTCTTCAAGGCAAATCCAACGCGTGTCGCCGGGAAGCGCCTGCTGCATCTCGGTATTGGAAAATTCGGCTGGTCGACGGCCAAGCGGTTGGCGAATACGCCTTGCGTATCGGTCGGCGAAGCAGCCCGGAGCTGGCGGATCCTCGGGGAGCAGGGTGTCCAGCAGCTCGGCGAAAGATACGGCCTCGCGCTTGAAAAGCATGCCGTTCGCGGCGTTGCGCACTGGCACGGCCAATTCGATTTATCGGGCGAGCCCGAAATCGCAGATGAATCCTTGTGCTGCTTCGCAAAGGCTGATTGGTTCGAAGCCGCGCTACATGTCATTTCGGTTCGACGACGGCTTTTTCCATGGCGCGCTCAAGGCAAACGCCATGCTCGATCCGGACCGTGGAAGCTTCTTCATCGTTACCGGTCTGGTTGATAAAACGCATCGTCCTGACCACATCCCGCTTTTCGTTTTCCTTGTCGCCGCGCCGTAAACCCAGCGCGGCTTCGCGATTAACGGAGGGACCGCCGCGATTGCCACGATTTTTAAAGATTCTGGCTTTATGTGCGGATGACCAACACCGAACATTTGGCATGCCGCACAATCGTTTTGGCGTTGGAGCCGATAAGATAGGTCGACATGGAAGGCCTATGCGATCCGATCACGATAAGATCGGCGCCCCAATCATCGGCTTCAGCCAGTATCTCGACGTAAATACCGCCAAACCTGACGGTATGCGACATACTCTCCTTTGGAAATGCAAGGTCGGCGCTGATCTCTTCAAGCGCACGAGCGGCGCGCTCTTCTTGCGATTTGTCGAAGTCGGGCGGAACATATTCCATGAAACTAGCGGGCAGCAGCGTTTCGATCGTGATAAGCCGCAAAGCGCCCTTCGATTGAAGTGCGAGCTCCACCGCCGTATCGAGGGCTGGTCTCGAGATCGTCAATTCGGTCAGGTCGATTGGGATCAGAATCTTTTTGAACATCGAATGTGGCCTATGCGCCGTAGTAACGAACTCCCGCGGGCCGGGATGAGGATCCAGCGTGCTCTGGCCGTCAGACCGCGCTTTCGGTTTCCCGCAACAGGTCGCCAACGGCCGCGAGCGCCGCGTCCGCGGCGGCGCTATGCGGTCCTCCCGCTTGAGCCATGTCGCGGCGGCCGCCGCCGCCCTTGCCGCCAAGTTTGGCAGCCGCGGGACGCACCAGTTGGACGGCGTCGAAGCGCTCTGTCAAATCGGGTGTGACCGCGACCACGATACCTGCCTTTCCATCGCTGTCGACGCCGACGATCGCGACAACCCCGGAGCCGACGCTTAGCTTCGCTTCGTCGGCGAGCGATTTGAGATCGTTCATCGCGATTCCAGATACTACGCGAGAGAAGAATTTAACTCCGCCTATTTCTTCCAATGGTTGCGCGCTTCCCGAGGGGGCTCCGCCCATTGCCAGTTTTCTCCGCGCCTCACGCAATTCGCGTTCCAGTTTCCGGCTGTCCTCGATGATGCTCGCCAAGCGCTTGGCCGCATCCTCTTCGGGAGCCCTAAGAAGGGTCGCGACGTCATGCAGCTGGCGAGCCCGCGCGTTGAGATGACGGCGAGCCTCGGTCCCCGTCTTGGCTTCGATGCGCCGGACGCCGGACGCGACCGCGGTTTCCGAGACGATCGTGATGATTCCGATATCGCCGGTGCGGGAAACATGGGTGCCGCCGCAAAGCTCGGTTGAAAAAGTAGGTGCCGAGGAACCTGGCTTACCTTCCTCACGGATGTTCGCGACGCCCATCGACACAACGCGAACTTCGTCGCCATATTTCTCTCCGAAAAGCGCGCGGGCGCCGGTTCCAATGGCCTCGTTGATGCCCATTAGGCGGGTCACCACGGGAGTATTGTCCAGCACGGCGCGATTGGCGATGTCCTCGACGCGGGCGAGCTCATCCAAGCTGATCGGCTTGTGATGGGTAAAATCGAAACGCAGCCGGCCAGGAGCAACGAGCGAGCCTTTTTGCGCCACATGTTCGCCGAGGACCTGGCGCAGTGATTCGTGCAATAAATGCGTCGCCGAATGATTGGCACGTATCGCCTGCCGGCGTTCGTGATCGACAAGCAGCTCAAGGGCAAGCCCGAGGCGCACCTCGCCTTCTTCGACCAATCCTTCGTGAACAAGCAGATTGCCAAGTTTCTTCTGAGTGTTGTCAACACGGAAGCGAACGCCCCTCGCACGCATGACGCCAGTGTCGCCGACTTGGCCGCCGGATTCGCCATAGAATGGCGTCTGATTGAGGAAGACGGATCCGGTTTCGCCCGGACCGAGAATCGCGACCTCCTTTCCGTCCTTGAGAATCGCGGCGACAAGCCCCTCCGCGCGCTCCATGTCGTAGCCCAAAAACTCCGTTGCCCCGGTTTTCTCCTTGATGGCGAACCATAAAGCCTCGGTTGCCAATTCGCCGGAACCGGTCCAGGCCTTGCGCGCCTCGCGGCGCTGGCGCTCCATCGCGGCCTCGAATCCTTCGGCGTCCACATGAAGCGAGCGAGCGCGCAAGGCGTCCTGCGTGAGATCAAGCGGAAAACCATAAGTGTCATAGAGTTTGAACGCGACGCCCCCAGGTAGTGTGCCACCTTGCGGGAGATCGCGGGTCGCGTCGTCAAGGATCGACAGGCCGCGCGCGAGCGTGTCTAGGAACCGGGTCTCTTCGAGGCGCAGGGTTTCGATGATGAGCGGCTCGGCGCGCAAAAGCTCGGGGTAGGCCTGACCCATTTCCCGCGAAAGCGTTGGAACGAGACGCCACATCAAGGGTTCGTTCGCGCCAAGCATTTGGGCGTGGCGCATGGCGCGGCGCATGATCCGGCGCAGCACGTAGCCGCGGCCCTCGTTCGACGGCAAGACGCCGTCCGCGACAAGGAAAGCGGCCGCGCGCAGATGGTCGGCGATGACCCTGTGGCTCGCTTTTTGGGGGCCGTCCGGGTCGACGCCGGTCACCGAAGCGACCGCGAGGATCAAGGTGCGCATGAGATCGATGTCGTAATTGGACCTAACGCCTTGCAAAAGTGCGGCGATCCGTTCAAGCCCCATGCCGGTATCGATCGATGGCCGCGGCAAATCGATGCGCTGGTCAGGCGAGACCTGTTCGAATTGCATAAAGACGAGGTTCCAAAATTCGAGAAAACGGTCGCCGTCCGCGTCCGAGCTGCCCGGTGGACCTCCTTGGAGTTTGTCGCCCTGATCGTAGAAAATCTCGGAGCAAGGACCGCATGGACCAGTATCGCCCATTGCCCAAAAATTGTCCGTCGTTGCGATACGGATGATCTTGGAGTCCGGAATCCCAGCGATCTTCTTCCACAACGCATAGGCTTCATCGTCATCGTGGTAAACCGTGACGAGAAGACG
>DATARJ010000181.1:0-10946 GCA_036264205.1 Methylocella sp. | reverse complement strand
TTCGTGCCCGTGTATTTGGTGTCGAGGAACTGCTCGAATCCCTCCGCCTCGACAAGCTTGTTGAGAATCGCGCGCTTGCCTTCCTTGGTGAACGTAATTTCCTTGCCGGGGCCTTCGATCCGCCGCTGCAGCCAAGCCTTTTCAGCCGGATCGGAAATATGCATGAATTCGAACCCGATGGTGCCGCAATAAGTGCGGCGCAGGATCTTCAGCATTTCGGGAATGGTCGCGAATTGAAGCCCCAGAACGCCGTCGATAAAGATATTCCGGTGGTAGTCGGCCTCTGTGAATCCATACGCGGCCGGGTGCAGCTCCTCGTGATCTTTCGGGGGCTCGATGCCAAGCGGGTCGAGATTGGCATGGAGATGACCGCGTATGCGATAGGCGCGGATCATCATCAGCGCCCGCACCGAATCGCGGGTCGCGCGTAATGGATCGTCGAGGGAATGCAGAACGCGCACGGGGGCTGTAGCCTCGGGCTTGGCGCCGATCAAGGTCTCCGATTCCGCCCAATTGCCGTCGAGCGCCGAAACGAGTTCGCCGCCGCCGGCGGCCGGCCGGCCGGGCCGCTTCCAGCGGGGCCCTTGCGCGGTCTTCGCGATCGTCTCCCTGGCATCGTTCATCTGCGTGAAGAATTCCCGCCACGAGAGGTCAAGGGAGGCAGGATCGCGGAGATAGCTATCCTGGAGACGTTCGACATATGCGGCGTTGCCACCATCAAGAAACGACGTTCGCGCGAACGCGGAATTGGAGGCCGAGCGGCTGCCCGCCCCGCCGCCCGAGCCATTGGCATTTCCATTCGTATCCCGACGCGCCATCGTCATCTCCTTCGGGCCGAACTCCTTAAGCCCAAGTCTTAAGCCCAAGCCCAAGCCCAAGCCCAAGCCCTTAAGCCCAACGGCCCACTTCGTTCAAACCCGCTTTTCCCAAGTTCGCATGGTTCGGCGGGGGAAAATATGCCTGGTTCCAGAATCGACCTAGCCGTTGCGCTTTGCCGCGCGGGCGGGCATTGCATTCGGTCCCATCAAAAGCCCACGCTTGGCAAATCGGCGGTTGCCTGAACCTTATCCGCTTACATGCGGATGCCCATCGCTTTTCTCAAGATCTGGCTCATCCGCACAGCACACCGGCAAGGGTTTTGCCGAGCCTTGCGGGCGACGGTGACACGCGAATGCCGGCCGCTTCCATCGCGGCAATTTTGTGTTCGGCGCCCCCCTTGCCGCCGGCGACGATCGCGCCGGCATGACCCATGCGCCGGCCGGGCGGCGCGGTGCGGCCTGCGATAAAGCCGACGACCGGCTTCTTGCGGCCACGCTTCGTCTCGCCGGCGATGAATTGCGCGGCGTCTTCCTCGGACGAGCCGCCAATCTCGCCGATCATGACAATGGATTTGGTGGCGTCATCGGCCAGGAACAATTCCAAGATCTCGATGAAGTCGGCGCCCTTGACCGGATCACCGCCGATGCCGACGGCAGTCGTCTGGCCGAGCCCTTCCCGCGTGGTTTGATACACGGCCTCGTAAGTCAAGGTTCCCGAGCGCGAGACAATTCCGACCGAGCCGGCTTTGAAGATATTGCCCGGCATGATGCCGATCTTGCATTCTCCGGCGGTCATCACGCCGGGACAGTTCGGTCCAATCAGCCGCGATTTCGATCCACAGAGGGCACGTTTGACCTTGATCATATCCGCCAGCGGAATCCCTTCGGTTATGCAGACGATCAGCGGCAATTCGGCGTCGATCGCCTCGCAGATCGCGTCGGCCGCGCCCGGCGGCGGAACATAGACGACGCTCGCCTCGGCGCCGGTCGCCGCGCGCGCTTCGGCGACGGTCTCGAAGACCGGCAGGCCAAGATGGGTCGCGCCGCCCTTCCCGGGCGAGACGCCGCCAACCATCCTGGTGCCATAGGCGATCGCCTGTTCGGAATGGAAGGTGCCGTTCCTGCCGGTAAAACCCTGACAAATGACCTTCGTGTCCTTGTTGACAAGAATCGGCATTGCCTTAGGCCTTTCCGGCCGCCGCGACGATTTTCTGGGCGGCATCGTCGAGGTCGTCCGCTGGGATGACATTGAGGCCAGAGTGCGCGATGATTTTCTTGCCGAGCTCGACATTTGTGCCTTCGAGCCGCACGACAAGAGGCACGCCGAGGCCCGTTTCCTTCACCGCGGCGATGAGACCCTCGGCGATCACATCGCATTTCATGATCCCGCCGAAAATATTCACCAGAATGCCCTTGACCTGGGCGTCGGCGGTGATGATCTTGAACGCTGCCGCCACCTTGTCCTTGGTGGCTCCGCCGCCGACATCGAGGAAATTCGCGGGCTCCGCGCCATAAAGCTTGATGATGTCCATCGTCGCCATGGCAAGACCGGCGCCATTCACCATGCAGCCGATCGTGCCGGAGAGCGCGATATAATTTAAGTCATGTTTCGACGCCTCGATTTCCTTGGCGTTCTCCTCGGTTTCGTCGCGCAGGGCGGCGATCTCCGGTTGCCGGAAAAGCGCGTTGTCGTCGAACGAGATTTTGGCGTCGAGGCATCTGAGGCGGCCCTCCGCCGCGACGATCAGCGGGTTGATTTCGAGTATTGCCATATCCTTGGCGGCGAAGGCCGCGTAGAGCTGCGCGGTCAGCTTTTCCGCCTGTTTGGCGAGGCCGCCGGTAAGGCCGAGCATGTTGGCGACCCTCCGGCCGTGGTGCGGCATGATCCCGGTCGCCGGATCGACCGTGAAACGAGCGATTCTGTCCGGCTTGTGACGCGCCACGTCCTCGATGTCCATGCCGCCTTCGGCCGAAACAACGAAAGCGACGCGGCTCACGGATCGATCGACAAGGAGGGAAAGATAGAATTCCTTGACGATATTGGCGCCGACTTCGAGATAAACCCGGTTTACGTGCTTGCCGGCCGGGCCAGTCTGTACCGTCACGAGGGTCCGCCCGAGCATTTCGCCGGCAAAGGTCGCTGCCTCGGCCGCCGATTTGGCGATTCTTACGCCTCCTTGGCTGCCTGCCTCCTTCTCCTTGAACTTGCCCTTGGCACGCCCGCCCGCGTGGATTTGGGATTTTACGACCCAGACCGGGCCTCCCAGCTCTTCCGCCGCGGCACCGGCGTCGGCAGCGCGCAGCACTAAGACCCCGCGCGGCACCGGGACGCCAAATTCCTTGAGGACGGCTTTGGCCTGGTATTCGTGGATATTCATCTACGATCTCTTCCCCCCGGCGGTCGCCCAGGCGCTTAACGGCGGACCAAGCAGTTTTCACGCCAGTTTAGTGGGGCAAACGAGCCCTGGGCTGGGCTGGCCCGGAGCATTTCGCGCCGTGTGTATCAGACCCGCATGAACTTTTGCCTATTCGGATCTGCGGCCAGCCAGGCAAACATGTGGGGTCTTATAAATTTACTCGCCGCTCAATCCTTCCACGGGTCGAACTCCGCTTCCCCGGCCATCGCCACCGCGAACGGCCGCAAGGTATGCAGCACCTTCGTCGAAGCGGCGTGGTACGCCAGCACTTCGGGCAGTCGCCGGTAAGCCATCGGACTTTCGTCGAGGCCGCCCCCAGACAGCATCACGCCACGCTGTTGCAACCATCCGTCCATCTGCGGCTTGGTGAAGGTGCGGAGGGCCTGCTTGCGGCCGAACAACCGGCCCGCGCCATGGACGGTCGAATAGAGCGACGTCTTGGCTTCCTCGCACTCGACGCCTTCCAAAATCACGGCATCATCCCCCATCGAGCCGCCGACGAAGCCGCGCTGGCCGGGAAAGGCGGGCGTTGCGCCCTTGCGGACAACCCAGAGATCGCGCCCGTCGTGCGTCTCGCGCCACGCATAATTGTGATGGTTGTGGACCACTTCCGTCACTGAGCCGCCAATAATCTGGCGCACCCGCTCAATCACCCATTCGCGGCCCGCGTAGGCATACCGTCCGGCGAGTTCCATCGCGGCGATATAACGACACCCGACCTCGCTGTCCTCGTCCACGATGGCGGGCGCGACGTGAATGCCGTCCTTGCCGCCGGCGACTTTGAGGTAGCGGGTCGCGCTCGTGTGGCCTAACCCACGGCTCCCGAAGTGCACCCCGATCCACACGAAGCCATCTTCGTCCGCCATCAGGTCCACGTAATGGTTGCCCGCTCCGACCGTGCCGAGTTGGGCGATGGCTTTCTGGCGGTAGTCTCCCATGCCGGATTCCCGCCACGCATCGCCGTCGTCAAACAGTTCATGCTCGACTCGCTCTTCGTTGGCGCGTCCGACACCGAAGGAGATGACCTTGTGGACATCGGCCAGAATCGGCGCAATGCGATCTTCGATGTCGATAAACGGCGTATCGAGCCGGACGGCCATATTGCCGCAACCGATGTCGAAGCCAACGCCCGAGATGCTGATCTGCTTCTCGTAGGCGATGACGCCGCCCACCGGCTGGGCATAGCCGAGATGGCCATCGGCGCAGATGACGCCCTTAACCGCGTTGCCAATGGCCATGCAGTTCCGCATCTGGGCAATGGTGTTTTGGTCGTGGTCGCCGAAGATCGTCAGCGGACTGTTCCGGAACCGCTCCTCTTGCGGGCGAAGGTTGACGATCTGGGCCGCGAGATCGGCTGCCTCGCGGGCGTTCTGTGCTGCGCGGGCGGCGTCGCGGAAGGTGCACCACGCGGGCATTCCACGCGGACTTCCCGGCTTTGCCACGCGAGAATCTGGGTCTATCCCGGCGGCGAGGCACATTTCGCGGGCCACGCTTTCCAGCGGATCGGCACGGCGCGTTGGATTATGTGTAAGCGACATAGGGGCCGGCCAAAAATATCAGCCGGCGAGGGCGGGGTTGATCGTTCTGCAAGCCTCGACCAAGTCTCGCACCGACCCGACCGATTTTTCAAACATCTGCTGTTCGGATGAATCCAGTGCGACCTCGACAATTTTCTCGACGCCCTTGGCGCCGATCACTGCAGGGACGCCAACATAAAGATTCTTGACCCCATATTCCCCGTTGAGCTTCACCGCGCAGGGAAACACCCGGCGCTTGTCCTTAATATAGGATTCGGCCATCGCGATCGCCGCCGCAGCTGGCGCATAAAACGCCGATCCCGTCTTCAGAAGACCGAGGATCTCGGCGCCGCCCTGGCGGGTGCGGACAACGATTGCGTCGAGTCTTTTTTGGGTTGTCCAGCCCATCTTGACAAGATCCGGCAGGGGAATTCCCGCCACGCTGGAATACCGCAGCGAAGGCACCATGTCGTCGCCATGGCCGCCGAGGACGAAGGCGGTGATGTCTTCGACCGAGACTTTCAATTCCTCGGAAAGAAAATAGCGGAATCTTGCCGAATCGAGAACACCGGCCATGCCGACGACCATGTTCGCCGGAAGGTTCGAGGCTTTTTGCAAGGCCCAAACCATTGCGTCGAGCGGATTGGTGATGCAAATGACGAACGCGTCCGCCGCATATTGCTTGATGCCGCCGCTGACCGCTTCGATAACCTTGAGGTTGATGCCGAGCAGGTCGTCGCGGCTCATTCCGGGCTTGCGCGGCACGCCGGCCGTTACGATGACGACGCCGGCGCCGGCGATTGCCTCATAGCCATTGGCCCCTTCGAAGGCTACGTTGAACCCGTTGACCGGACCGGATTCGGCGAGATCGAGGGCCTTGCCTTGCGGCGTCCCTTCCGCGATGTCGAAGAGCACGATGTCGCCAAGTTCCTTGAGCGCCGCCAGGTGAGCCAGGGTTCCGCCGATTTGACCGGCTCCGATCAATGCGATCTTGCTACGCGCCATCTTGTGTCCTTCTTTCACTTGCCGTGCGGCGAAAAGTCTAGAATAAGGTCCCCCGAAATCGTGCACTTTTTCAAGCCCCGGGCAGCGACTTATAGACCGATCAATATAAGGGAAATTGCGAGAAAAATCACGCCGGATTGTGCATTTTGTTTCCCACTCCGTTAGTTCCCTCCCGTGATGCGATCGACCAACTCCGCATATATCGATTGTCTATGGCCAAAAAACCGCGCGCTTGCGCAATTACGAAACTGGCGATGACGCGATTAGCGCGCGCCCCCGCTTCCCCACCCGCCTCCGTCCGGAAATGGAGAGCGGACTCGGCTTAGTAACTTGCGGTAGTTGCACCAGGGTACGGGGCTTAAGCAGCGGCGGGCTGGAGCAGCGATTTGAGCGGCGCCGATTCATCGGCGAGGCGCGCGGGGGCGATCTCCCGCCGCTCGCCGACGATGCGTTTGGCGGCCATGAACTCGCCAAGGCGATTGACCGAATCGGCGGCGATGACCCGTCCTTCCTTGAGATAAAACACGATGAACGATGACGTCTCCATGCTCCCCCGGATCGCGAGTTCCTCATAGCCCTCCGAGAACCCAACCATCTGCAGCTTGAGATCATATTGGTCGGACCAAAACCAGGGCGCGGCGGCGGCCGGAATTGGCCGGCCCGTGATCGCCGCCGCCGCCCCGCGCGCTTGTTCAAGGGCGTTTGGAACCGATTCGAGGCGAATGTTCCGACCCAGGAATCCGTGCCGCGCATGCATCGCGCAGTCCCCGATGGCATAAATATCGGGGTCGCTGGTGCGGCTCGCCGCATCGACGACAATCCCGTCGCCAACGCCGAGCCCGGCGCGTTCCGCGAGCTCTGTATTGGGAACGAGACCGATGCCGATCAACACAAAATCGGCGGCAAACGATTGACCGCCGGCGCAGGTGACCGCGCGGACACCGCCATCCTCGCCGCCGGCGGCGAACCCGCGGACCGTGACCCCGGTGCGAATGTCGACTCCGGCTTCGCGATGGATGCGTTCATAAAATTTCGACAGATCGGGCGCGGTGACGCGCGCGAGCACGCGCGGCGCCCCTTCGAGCACGGTTACGGCAAGTCCGCGCTGAACCGCGACGGCGGCGGCTTCAAGCCCGACATAGCCGCCGCCGACGATCACGAGGCGCCGGGGAGCCTCCATGAGCGGCTGCAGCGCCTCGACATCGGCAATCGTGCGTAGGTAAAAAATATGGCGCAAGCCGGCGCCCGGCACCGGAAGCTCGCGGGCGCGGCCCCCGGTCGCGATCACCAGCTTATCGTAGGGGAGCGGCGCGCCGCCCGCGATCAAGAGCCTCTTCGCGCGCCGGTCGATCGCGGCGACGCGGACACCGAGCCGGATCTCCACCCGGGCTTTCTCATAGGCAACGGCAGCCTTGTAGATCAGCGCGTCCTTGCCGATTTCGCCGGCGAGAAAGGCCTTCGACAAAGGCGGGCGCATATAGGGAAGATAGTCCTCCTCGCCGACGAGGACGATGCGGCCCTCGAAGCGGTTTTGCCGGAGAAGCGTCGCCGCCTCGCCGCCCGCCTGACCGCCCCCGATAATGACAATCGTCGAACCGGCGCCGGGCGGAGCTTGTTCCATCACCACTGGAATTCCTTTGCGCAAAAGATGCCTAACGCATTTTGGTTTCGGCGAAAACAGGGAAGCTGCCGTTCGCGCATGTGCTTTCAAAAGTTGCTCGCCCCGGACGGAATAAACGATGCCGAGCCGGCTCCGTGCGAAGACGCCATGTGCGATCGCACGAGAACTCGCGCACATACGCTCAAGATTGCGCGCGTTGCAAACCGCGCAGCAGGTTCATTCAAGTCAACTGCCGTGCTTTGGGCCGGGTTGTCCGGAAAGGCATTTTAGCCTTCGGAAGCCACGTCGCCGCCTTCACGCGGGCAAAACGACATGCTATCCAAGTGTCTCCGTCATCCTTCGTGCCAGGCCGTTTCGCGGGCGTTTGTTGGCTCCGCGACCGGATCCGGGCCGCCATCGCAGGAGCTCGCAGCATGAGCCAAACCGCCGCCAGCCGCACAGAACCGAACCCTTTCTTCGCGGCGGGGCTCGGCGAGGCCGATCCCGAAATCGCCAAGGCGATCGAGCTGGAACTCGGCCGCCAGCAGCATGAAGTCGAGCTGATCGCCTCGGAAAACATCGTCTCCAAGGCCGTGCTCGAAGCCCAGGGCTCGGTTTTGACCAACAAATATGCCGAGGGCTATCCCGGCCGGCGCTATTACGGCGGCTGCCAATTCGTAGACATGGCCGAGACCCTGGCGATCGAGCGCGTCACCCGGCTCTTCGATTGCAAATTCGCCAATGTGCAGCCGAATTCCGGCAGCCAGGCAAACCAAGCGGTGTTTCTCGCGCTATTGCAGCCGGGCGATACTTTTATGGGGCTCGCCCTTGCCGCGGGCGGCCATCTGACCCATGGCTCGCCGGTCAATGTCTCCGGAAAATGGTTCAAGCCGGTTCCCTATGGGGTTCGCCGCGACGACCATCGAATCGACATGGACGCGGTCGCGCGGCTTGCCGAAGAACACAAGCCGAAGCTCATCATCGCCGGTGGCTCCGGCTATCCCCGGTACTGGGACTTTGCGGGGTTCCGCGCGATCGCGGATTCGGTTGGCGCGTATTTTTTCGTCGACATGGCGCATTTCGCAGGCCTTGTTGCGGGCGGCGTGCATCCGTCGCCATTTCCGCATGCCCATGTCGTCACCTCCACGACCCACAAGACTCTTCGTGGGCCGCGCGGCGGGCTCGTTCTCGCCAACGACGAGGCGATCGCCAAGAAAATCAATTCGGCGATATTTCCGGGCCTTCAGGGCGGACCTCTGATGCATGTAATCGCGGCCAAGGCGGTCGCTTTTGGCGAGGCGCTCCGGCCCGAATTCAAGCTTTACGCGAAGCAGGTCGCCGACAACGCCAAGGCGCTTGCCGCGACGCTCAGCGAGCACGGTTACGCGATTACCACCGGCGGCACCGACAATCATTTGATGCTGGTCGATCTGCGGCCAAAAAGCCTCACCGGCAAGGCGGCGGAAGCGAGCCTCGGCCGCGCCGCGATCACCTGCAACAAAAACGGTGTGCCGTTCGATACCGCGAGCCCCATGGTGACCTCCGGCATTCGCCTTGGAACGCCCGCCGCGACCTCGCGTGGTTTTGGGATCGCCGAATTCAAAAGGGTCGGCGAACTGATCGCCGAAACCTTGGACGGCTTGGCCAAGCACGGCGAGCCGGGCAATGCGGCTGTCGAAGCCAAAGTCAAGGCGGGCGCGCGCGAATTGACGCAACGCTTCCCGATTTATTGAGGCCAAAAGAATCTTTTTGCGCGATCTGGTCTGGGTGCGGACGGATCGCTTCGGACAGACCCAAACCAGACTCTTCAGGGGCTAACTTCGAGGAATTTCTTCGCCTGTGACGACGGCTACCATCCTCCGCCATCTCGCGCAACAGAGCGCATGACACGTGGATTTCTGGTCAAACATGGACGATTTGCACAGTTTCGAGGAGCCATTTCCGGCAATGAGCGAAACGTCTTTCGAGGCGCCCGTTCCCGCACCGCGCGCGCCCGCGAAAGCCTTCGCCCACGCGGGCGTGCGGCGGCTCGCGCTCGCCGATTTTCGCTCCTACGCCTCGCTCGATCTTGCCGTTAACGCGCGCCTCATCGTGCTGACTGGAGACAATGGCGCGGGCAAAACCAATCTTCTCGAAGCCCTCTCGCTGCTTGCGCCTGGACGTGGCCTGCGCCGGGCGGAATTGCGCGACTGCGTGCGAGACAGTGGACGCGGCGGATTCGCTATCTCGGTCGAACTCGAAACGCCAAAAGGGGGCGTCCAGCTTGGGACCGGGATCGAGCCGCAAACAGACGTGCCACGGCTGCGCAAATACCGGATCGACCGCGAGCCCGTCCGGTCCATACGCGGGTTTGGCGATCATGTCCGCGTGGTATGGCTGACCCCTGCGATGGACGGGCTTTTCATCGGTCCCGCAGGCGACCGGAGGCGGTTTCTCGACCGGCTCGTGCTCGCCATCGATGCCGATCACGGGGCCCGCGTGGCATCGCTCGAACGCGCGTTACGCAGCCGCAACCGTTTGCTGGAGGAGGGCCCTGGCGCCGACTGCGGCTGGCTCGAGGCAATCGAACGGGAAGCGGCCGAACTCGCCATCGCGGTTGCCGCGGCCCGGATGGAGACCGTGTCGAGGCTTTCAGCGCTCATTACGGAGATGCGGGGTAAAACCTCGCCCTTTCCATGGGCGGATATCGCCTTGGATGGTGAAATCGAGCACCTGGTGGGGACCTGCCCGGCGTTGGAAGCCGAAGACATTTATCGAGGCATTTTGCGCAGCAACCGGTCCCGCGACGCGGCCGCGGGGCGCACCCTGATCGGCCCCCAGGCGAGCGATCTTTGCGTCCGCCACGGCCCGAAGCAAGTCCCGGCGGCGCAGGCCTCGACGGGAGAACAAAAGGCGCTCCTCGCCGGATTGGTTCTGGCGCACGCCCGGCTGGTTGCGGCGATAAACGGATTGACGCCGCTCGTCCTCCTCGACGAGATCGCTGCCCATTTCGATCCGGTCCGGCGCGACGCGCTCTTTCAAGCGCTCGAAACACTGGGCGGGCAGATCTGGATCTCCGGCACGGACAGGGCAACTTTCGGCGCAATCGAAAAACGCGCGCTGATGTTGAAGGTGACACCGGGGTCCATCACATCCATATCCCAGGGGTAGCTTGCGGTTCCACCAAACGGAGACGCCGTTAAGCTCGTTCTGCCAGTCGCAATGCCTTGGGAGCACCGGTTCATGTGGAGCCAATTGATCGACCTTGTGCTTCAACAGGAGAGGGCAATCGAACTCGCCGCCGCGTTCCTTCTGGGCGCCGGTAGTTGGGGGGCCGTGACCACAGCGATCCGGGCCGCCTATAGGTTGCGGTCGCGGCGGAGGCAAACGCCGCCGGAGGCTGAGACCACAACTCCGTCTCAGGGAGCGTCGGGCGGCGGCGGAGAGGTGGCCCCCGCTCATCCCGCGCCATTCGCTCCAAAGGTTCCCGCGGAAGACGAGGTTTTGGAGCCTGACCTCTCTGCTCCGGTGCAACAAGACGAAGCCTTCGAGCCAGAGTCCACTGCGCGCCAAAGTGCTCCCGGCGAGCTGCTCATTGCCGGACAAACAC
>DATARJ010000159.1:0-10545 GCA_036264205.1 Methylocella sp. | reverse complement strand
ATCGATCTCGCGCAGCGCCGTCATGCGGCCAAGCGAAAGCACGATTTGATTGCCAGGGCCGAGAGGAACCTGACCGCCCACGAGCCCGGTATTGCCGCCTTGCGGCACAATCGGGGTGGCGGTTTCATGGCAAAGTTTGAGCACTTCCGCGATTTCTTGCGTCGAGCCTGGCTGTACTACGCAAAATGCTTGCCCATGAAAGCGGCCGCGCGGCTCGCGCAAAAACCCTTCCATGCCGGGCGCATCGGCGATGACATGTTTGGCGCCGACAATTGCTTCAAGGCGAGCGAGGATTTCCAGCGAGGCCGCGCTTTCCAGGTCGAAACTCATGCCGCGTCTTCCAAAAGTCACTAAGAATAGAGCCGGTTCGAGTGCCGAAAAGCGGAACTTTCAGCGGGCGGGCGGCGGCGTTTCTGCGGGTAGTGTCTCATGCGACACTACCTACCCGCTCGCGACCTTGAAATTATTGGCCCCGAACGGCGATCGAGACAACATAAACCCGCAATACTGTATATAATCCGGTCTCCGCCGAAAGAATTCACTTTGCGGGGATGGCTGGACCGTTTTTACGACGGCCAAAGTTTGCGAGGAGGTCCTATGGCCGCGCTCGACACGGTTTTGGCGAAGATCGATGGAAACCTCGACTCTGCCCTGGGACGGCTGTTCAAGCTGGTTGAAATCCCCTCGGTTTCGACCGATCCCGCCTATTCACGCGATTGCGCCAACGCGGCCGAATGGCTCGCCGCCGAGCTGAAGAGCCTTGGCTTCGAGGCATCGGTGCGCAAAACGCCCGGCCATCCGGTCATTGTCGGACAGGCCAAGGCCGCGCGTCCCGATGTGCCGCATGTGCTCTTTTACGGCCACTACGATGTGCAGCCGCCAGACCCGCTCGATTTGTGGGAGAGCCCGCCGTTCGAGCCGCGTGTCGTCGAGGTCGCGGCCGGCAAGCGGATTGTTGCGCGCGGCGTCTGCGACGACAAGGGACAGCTCATGACCTTCGTCGAAGCCTGCCGCGCCTTCACGGAAACCGGCGGCTTGCCCTGCCACATTACGTTCCTCATTGAAGGCGAGGAGGAGACCGGCTCGCCGTCGCTTCCGGCTTTTCTTGCCGAAGCCAAATCCGAGCTCAAAGCCGACATGGCGCTTGTCTGCGACACCGGCATGTGGGACCGGGAGACGCCGGCGATCACTACCATGCTGCGCGGCCTCGTGCTTGAGGAGGTTATTATTCGCGCCGCCGATCGCGATCTGCATTCGGGCGTGTTCGGCGGCGCCGCGATCAACCCGATTCATGTGCTCGCTCGCGTCATCGCTGATTTGCACGATGAGAAAGGGCGTGTCACGCTTTCGGGTTTCTATAATGGCGTAGCCGAGCTGCCGGAAGATGTCGCCGCGCACTGGCGCGAATTACCTTTCCGCGAAAGTGATTTTCTCGGCGAAGTCGGCCTCTCGGTTCCGGCAGGCGAACAAGGCCGAAGTGTTCTCGAAATGGTTTGGTCGCGGCCGACCTGCGACCTTAACGGCATCGTCGGCGGCTATACTGGCAAGGGGTCGAAAACCGTGCTACCGGCGCAAGCGAGCGCCAAATTTTCGTTCCGGCTCGTCGGATCGCAAGATCCGGTCAAAATCGCCGAAACCTTCCGGGCTTTCGTCAAGGAACGGCTGCCCGCCGACTGCCGCGCCGAATTCGTCTCGCATGGCGCATCAGCCGCGGTGCAGCTGCCGTTCAGTTCGGAGGCGTTGTCGCGGGCGGGCAGGGCGTTGCAGGCCGAATGGGGCAAGGAGCCGGTTCTGGCCGGTTGCGGCGGCTCGATCCCGATCGTCGGCGCCTTCAAGCGGGATCTTGGAATGGACACATTGATGATCGGATTCGGTCTGGAGGACGATCGCATTCACTCGCCGAACGAGAAATACGAACTTTCCTCGTTTCACAAGGGAACCCGAAGCTGGGCCCGGGTTTTGAATGCCTTGGCCCTTTGACCCGTCCGTCGCCGCGCCCCGTTAGCCCCGCGATCGTCCGAGCGTCAGGCCAGCCATCCGCAATCCTGCGATCAGAACGAGGGCATAGACAAGCGCGCCGGCAAGGCCAAGGAACAAAAGGTCAAACACATCGGCGAAACGGCCGAGGGCCGCCGTCATGCGCTGAACGGGCGCGGCGGCAAAGAGAGCGAAAACCGCCAGAATGAAGGAAGCCGTGGTGACCGTGGTGGCCGTCTTCCACAAAAAGAGATCGACGTTCATGGCGCCGCGCCGGATCGCCAAAAAGCACAAGACGAGAAGATTGATCCATGCTCCGGCCGCCGTCGCGGCGGCAAGCCCTGGCGCCCCAAAAGGCTTGAACAGCACGATTTTCAAACCAACATTGATCGCGACCGCGACGAGCGCGATCAGCATCGGCGTTCGCGTGTCGCCCCGCGCTTGAAAGCTCGCCACGGCCGAACGCAAGAGAACAATCGCGACAAGCCCGAAGCCATAGGCCGCGAGCACTGCGGCAGAAGCGCTTGCCGCTTCGCGGGTGAAGGCGCCGCGCAAGAAAACCCCACGCATGATATCGTCCGGGATCATGATGAAAGCAATGGAGAATGGCGCCGTTAGCGCGAGCGACAGCGCCATGGTTCGATTTTGCGCATGCAACGCGCCGCTCCGATTGCCGGCCGCGAAGAGCTTGCTCATCTCTGGCAACAGCACGGTGCCCGCCGCAATACCGATGACGCCGAGCGGCAATTGATAGATGCGGTCGGCATAGTAGATTGAGGATACGCCGCCGGTCGGGAGCATCGATCCGATGATGGTGTCCGCGAAAAGCGCGATCTGGAGGCCGGCGGAGCCGATCACCGCCGGAACCAAGGTCACAAGGAAGTGCTTGATGTGCTTCGTCATCGCCGGGCGGGCGAAGCGCTCGAAAATTCCGGCGCGATGGGCGGCCGCCGAGGTGAGCGCGAGTTGCAGCACGCCCGACACGGTAAGGCCCCAGCTCGCCGCCAAGCCAGGATTGGGGAATAGAAACGCAAGGCCGAGGAAGACGATCATCGATAGATTCATCAAGACCGGCGCAAAGGCGGCCGCGGCGAAGTGGCCATGCGCGTTCAAGGTGCCGGATTGCAGCGTGACGAGGGTGACGAACAAAAGATAGGGAAAGGTGATCCGCGTCAGCGTCACGGTGAGCGCGAATTTTTGCGGATCCGCGCGGAAGCCTGGCGCGAGAATGTCGATGAAATAGGGGGTGAAGACAAAGGCAAGGGTAACCAACAAAACCTGGGAGGCGAGCAGGCCTAGAAAAACCTGGCCAGAAAAAAGCCGCGCGCTGGCCGGACCTTCAGATTGAAGCACCCGCGCGTAGCTTGGGACATAGGCGGAATTGAAAGCGCCTTCGCCGAAAATAGTTCGAAAATGGTTGGGGAGGCGCTGGGCCACGACGAATGCGTCGGCCAGCAGACCCGCGCCGAGGACCGCGCCAAGCAGGACATCTCGCACAAAACCGGCGCCGCGCGAGAGCAAGGTAAAGCCGCCGACGGAAATCAGGCTTTTGTACATGGATGGTTTCGATTTACTCCGAACGCGGCTGGGCCAACGAATCGTCCGCGACGGGCGAGCCGATCCCCACGCGCTCTTCGATCAGATAGAGCGGCCGCCGTTTCACTTCGGCAAAGATGCGGCCAACGTACTCGCCGATGATGCCAAGCGACAGCAACTGAATTCCGGCAAAAAAGGAGATCGAAATGATCAACGACGCGTAGCCTGGAACATCGCGGCCGAAAATGAGAGTGCGGACCAAATAGAAACTCGCCAATGTCAGCGCCAGCAGCGATGTGGTCAATCCGATGTAGCTCCAGACCTTGAGAGGCATTGTCGAAAAGGACATGAGCCCATCGAGGGCCAAATGGGTCAATTTGCGATAGCTGAATTTGGACACGCCGTGGACGCGCGTCTCGACATCGAACGGCACGCCGATCGATCTGAATCCGATCCAGGCATAAAGACCTTTGGAAAAGCGCGCGTGCTCGCGCATCGTACGAAGCGCCGCGACGGCCCGCGCATCGAGGAGCCGGAAATCCCCGGCGCCCTCCGGAAGCCGGGTTTCTCCGATCGAACCAAAGAGCTTATAAAAACGCTGCGTCAAAATCCGCCGCAAAGGTCTATAGACGGATCGGTCGACGCGCTGGCCGAAGACATCCTTGTAGCCCTCGCGCCAGCGCGCGACAAAGGTCTCGATCAGCTCGGGGGGATCTTGCAAATCGGCGTCCAAGAGGACAGTCGCGGCGCCCCTTGCATGATCGAGGCCCGCCGCTATGGCAATCTCCTTGCCGAAATTGCGGCTCAGCGAAAGCGCGCGAATGCGAGGGTCCGTGCGATGGGCGGCGCGCAGACATTCGAGCGTATCGTCGGTCGAGCCATCGTCGATAAAAATGATTTCGAACGAGGCCGCGCAACGCTCAAGTACCGGCACTAGCCGCGTCAGCAGAGCCTCTATGTTGTCGGATTCATTATAGATCGGCGTGATCACGGAAAGCTCCGCGCCGTTCGCGCCCTCCGCCGCCGTGCCGGATGTTGTCATCTTTGGAGGCCTCATGAATCGCAACCGCAGCCATGTCTGGGTTAATGGGGTTCCCGCTTAGGCTTTTGCATGGCATTGGGCAAGATTGGTTGCATATTTGCCCGAAGCCGGACTATCCCTCACCGGAGCGTTCGGTGGCTGCAACGGGAGGGGTTGATCATCGTGGGCACGGCCGAAGCTTATTTTTCGTTCTGCCTCTGCGCCGATGATTATGCACTGTCGCCTGGGATCAGCCGCGGTATTCTGGAAGCGCTTCGCGCGGGCCGGCTGAGCGCGACAAGCGTGATGACATCGCGGCCATTTTGGCCGATCGGCGCACAGGAGTTGCGCCAATTCAAGGCCAAGGCCGACATCGGACTGCATCTTAACCTCACGCTTGGCAGGCCGCTAGGAGACATGCCGGCTTTCGCGGCCTCGGGACGCTTGCCGGTGATAAGCCACGTGCTTAAGGCCGCGCGGAAACGGGAGTTGCCGGAAGCCGAGATCGGCCACGAAATCACGCGCCAGCTCGACAGTTTTTGTGAGCATTTCGACGCTGCGCCTGCTTTTGTGGATGGGCATCAGCATGTCCAGGTTCTGCCGCAGATCCGATCCCAGTTGTTCGCGTGCCTCGACGAAAAAGGATTTTCAGGGAAGCTCTGGCTGCGCGATAGCTCCGACCGTCCGTGGCGCAATCTGCGGCGCGGCGTGGAGGTGACAAAGGCTCTGGGGATCGCCTGGCTCGGGAGAGGCTTTGCAAGGGAGGCTTCCGCGCGGGGGTACGTCACCAACGATGGATTCGCCGGCTTTTCGGCCTTCGACCCATGCCATGATTACGCCGCCGATTTCGCCCGCTATCTGCGTGCGCCGGGACGGCGCCACCTTATCATGTGTCACCCGGGCTACTGCGACGAGGAGCTCGTGGCGGCCGATCCGGTCACGCGCAGCCGCGAACGCGAACTTAGTTTCCTTCTATCCCCCGCTTTCAGCGCGATGCTCGCTCGCAAACACGCGCGGCTGGCGCCGCTTTCCGAGGCTTTTTGGAATGGGACCGTCCCCGCATGACATGTCCGGCGCGAAGAAACGCGAAAATGACGACCTTTCTGAAATGACGCCTCCTTCCTGCACGAAGCGCGCGCAACGCTCCCCGATCGCGGCAAACATGGCCAGTACCGATCTTCAAGAAATGCCTGCCGGCCGGGGTAGTCGCCCTTCCCTGTGTACATAACGCAAGTCACGCTCGCTATCCGCGAAACCTCCGGCTACCATTCGGCATGAACGAATCGCTTTCGGCCGCCCGCGCGTTTCTCGGGGTTGAGCGGTCCGTGCTTGGGCGGTCTTGGCGCGGTCGGCTTGACGCGGCGGGCGAGGCGCGGGCGCTCGCCATCGCGCAGGTTCATGGAATCGGCGATCTCTTGTCCCGCGTTCTCGCCGGGCGGGGCATCTCGCCGGACAATGTGCAAGATTATCTCGACCCAACGCTGCAGAATCTTTTTCCCGACCCCTATTGCCTGAAGGACATGGAGGCGGCGGCAAATCGAATCGCCGGGGCGATCGAGCGCTGCGAAACGGTCGCGGTTTTTGGCGACTATGATGTCGACGGCGCCGCCGCCTCGGCGCTGCTTCATGATTATTTCCAGGCTTGCGGCACGCCGTGCCTGATTCATATTCCCGACCGTATTTTCGAAGGCTACGGGCCTAATGTGGAGGCGATCCGGAACCTTGCGCGCGACGGCGCGAAGCTTTTGGTCACGGTGGATTGCGGGACGATGAGCCATGCGCCGCTCACTGAGGCGGCAAGGCTCGACCTCAACCCAATCGTGCTCGATCATCATCAAGGCCCGGAAGTTTTGCCCGACGCGATTGTCGTCAATCCGAATCGGCAGGACGATCTTTCCGGTCTTGGATATCTTTGTGCCGCGGGCGTCGTTTTCATGACGCTCGTCGCGGTGCAACGCTGTCTGCGCGAACGTGGCATTTTTTCGGCCTTCCGGCCGATGCCCGACCTTCTCGCCGGGCTCGATCTGGTGGCGCTTGCGACCGTTTCCGACGTCGCGCCATTGACCGGGCTAAACCGCGCCTTCGTCGGCAAAGGGCTCGCCTTGATGCACGCGCGGGGGCGCCCCGGTCTCAGGATTTTATCCGACATCGCCGGGCTCGCGGGACCGCCAACGCCCTATCATCTTGGTTTTCTGATCGGCCCGCGCATCAATGCCGGGGGACGGATCGGCGATGCCGCACTTGGCGCCAGGCTTTTGAGCCTGACCGATCCGGTGGAAGCCCGCCGCACCGCGGAAGCACTCGACCGGCTCAATCGCGAGCGCCAGGAGCTAGAGCGCGCCACGCTCGACGAAGCCGAGGCGCAGGCGCTGGCTGGCCTCGCCATGGAAAGCTCCGCCGTGATCGTCACGGCGGGCGACGGCTGGCATCCGGGCATAGCCGGGCTTGTCGCGTCGCGCGTCAAAGAGAAGTTCCGGCGTCCCGCCTTTGCGATCGCTTTCGATGCGAACGGGGCGGGCACCGGGTCCGGTCGCTCGATTCCCGGTGTCGATCTTGGCCGCGTGGTGCGCGCGGCGGCCGAAGCCGGGATTCTCGTCAGGGGCGGCGGCCATACGATGGCGGCCGGGATTACTGTCGCGCGGGAGCGGTTGCGCGACTTTAAGTGTTTCCTCGAAGAAAACCTCGCCGCGCCGGTCGCTGCCGCCCGCGCGGGGGAAACTCTGTTAATCGACGCGGCGCTGACCGCGGCGGGTGCCAATCCCGGCTTGGTGGCTGGCCTGGCGCGAGGAGGCCCCTACGGCGCGGGCAATCCCGAACCGGTTTTCGCTTTGCCCGCGCACCGCCTCGTCGATGTCGCCGAGGTTGGCAACGGCCATGTGCGGCTGCAGGCGGTGGAGGGCGATGGCGCCAAGATAGACGGCATCGCCTTCCGCGCGGCCTCCGAGCCAATAGGGCGCGCGCTTCACGCCGCGCGCGGCGGCCTCATTCATCTTGCCGGAACTCTGACCAACGATGGCTTCGGCGGCAGGAACCGGGTGCAACTGAGGCTGCTCGATATGGCCCTCGCGGCCGGGCCCGGCCAACCTTCCCGGCTGGCGTAAACTTGCCAGCGCGGGCGGCGGCCTTTATATGTCCGCGCGGCCGAGGGAAGAGCCGCCGCCCGGAAATTTCCGCGCCCATCGTCTAGCGGTCTAGGACGTCGCCCTTTCACGGCGAAAACAGGGGTTCGATTCCCCTTGGGCGCGCCAATGTGGTCAATGAGTAGGCATGCTCCCGGCGTTCGCTTTCCGGCGAAGCAGATCGTCTGCCGCTACGGCTTCCACGAGCAGCGCGGCTTCTGCGCTCGAAACGAGTACAATTTTTCGGTTGAAGCCGTGGCCGATGGAGCAGCTCTTTAACGAAACAGTTTGGCGCCCCTAGTCGAGCGAGTCTCTGCTTCGGAGTGGTTTCAAGGTGTGCCACCCGCTCAGACGCCACCGGAACGTCATGCCAATCCCGATAACAACCATGATCCCCAAGAGCAAGAGCAGAGCAGATTCTGCGAGCCATGCGACCGCCGGTACGCAGAGCGCCATGATGAGGCCGAGGACGCAGATTTGCCAGGATACATGGACTCCCGCGACAAAAGTGCCAAGGGCCAGCAGCATCAGAAGCGCTAATCCGGTCGCGGGCGCATTAAGCATTTTTTGAACGCTGGGCAAAAGCAATATGTTCATTGCAACCAAGAATGCCAACCAATGGAGTAGTTGCGTCCAAACCATCCGAAATCGAGCTTTGGGGTCGTGAAAATGAAGCCATCCAGTGGTTACGCAGACTAGCCCGATCGCCACGGCAAGAAACTCCCAATAGCCGATGAGAGGCTTGCGCGTCGCGCTGGTATAGGCCACGCCCAATATTGTGAGCGTCAGCACCGCGATGTAGGGCAGTTCCCTCAGCCAAAACCTCGCTCGGCGCGAATGGACTAGGGGACTCGCGACATTTTGCTCTACTGCCGGTTCGCTCATGGGCATTTTGCCGATCTCATCCGACAGAATTCGCTCAATTTGGCCTGTTTGGCAAGTCCGCGCGTCGGTGATCCCCTCTTTGCTCGCCAACTTATTCACCCCCTCGGCGGTAAGATTGGGACGCGGGACTTGCCGCGTTAACGGCAAAGCACTGCGTTAGTAGCCGCCATGGCGTGTCATTTCGTAGAATTCTTTTTACCGTCGGAAGGAATCGCTTTTAACAAGGGATTTCCGCGCGACCCCGGCTTAGAATCGGCAATGTAAACCTTTCTGCTCATGGCATTGGTTGGTTTCTGCCGAACGGAGACGAGATAGGCTGCCAACAATATCCTAAAGCGCCTTGGTTGTCCGCTCCGCCTCTCTACCCCGAGCGCGGGTCTAGCCTTTCGCCCGGCAAGGGATCGTAGTCCACCCCCATGAGATAAAGCCCTTCCGGGGGGGCGACCATGCCGCAGCGGCGGCGGTCGCGCGCGTCGAGCGCGGCCCTCAGATCGGCGGCGTTCCATTTGCCGGAGCCGACATGTTCGAGCGAGCCGGCGATCGAGCGCACCTGGGTGTGCAGAAACGATCGCGCGCTTATGCTGATCTGAATTTCTTCGCCGGCCCGCACGACATCGAGCCGTTCCAGCGTGCGCACCGGGCTGTCCGCCTGGCAAAGGGAAGCGCGAAAAGTCGAGAAGTCATGGCATCCGACGAGATGCCGCGCCGCGGCTTGCATGGCGCCGGCATCGAGCTTTCGCTGGACGAGCCAGGCATGGCCTCGCCCTACCGTCAAGGGCGCGCGGCGATTGATGATCCGGTAAAGATAATGGCGCCGAATCGCCGCGACCCGCGCGTCGAAAGTTTCAGGCACGCGTTCGACGGCCAAAATGGCGATCGGGTGCGGCCGCATGTGCGCGTTCAGGCCATCGCGCAAAACATCGCTCCGCCAATCCTTGCCGAGATCGGCATGCGCGACCTGGCCCATGGCATGGACCCCGGTATCCGTGCGTCCGGCGCCGCGTATCACGACTCTTTCGCCGCAAAGGGCGTTAAGCGCGGTTTCGATCACTTCTTGCACTGAAAGCCCGTTGTTCTGCCGCTGCCAGCCGACGAAGGGCGCGCCATCATATTCCAAGGTAAGTTTAAAGCGCGGCATCGGTTTTGGGGGCGAGCAACATTCCCCTGCTTAGTCGCGCGCCGCGCAAAAACTCCCCGGCCGGCATTGGCACTTTGCCCGCGCGTTGCACCACTAGAAGGCGGATCGCCCCTTCGCCGCAGGCGATGGTCAAGCCATCGTCGAGAACGCCGCCGGGCATCCCCGCTCCTTGGGTGATCCGCGTGCGAAAAACCTTCACGCGCTCCAGTCCCTTGCCGAGATCGGCCTCGAAAAACGCGCCGGGAAAAGGCGCTAGGCCGCGAATCAGATTGTGTACGTCCGATGCCGGTTTTCTCCAATCGATCCGCACTTCCAACTTGTCGATTTTGTGCGCGTAGGTGACGCCGGCCTCCGCCTGCGGGGTAAAAGCGAGCCCGCCGTGCTCCAGCGTCGCCAAGGCGCGGGTCATCAGACCGGCGCCGATCAAGGCAAGCTTATCACGGATTTCACCGGCATTCGCATTAGGGCCAATCGCGATGCGCTCGGCGAGCGCGACCGGGCCGGTATCGAGACCTTCCTCCATCCGCATCAGGACGACGCCGGTTTCGGTGTCGCCCGCCATGATGGCCCGCTCAATCGGCGCCGCGCCGCGCCATCGCGGCAGCAGCGAAGCGTGCAAGTTGAGGCAACCTTTCGCCGGAACATCGAGAATGGCTCTTGGCAGGATCAAGCCGTAGGCGGCGACCACCACGACATCGGGTTTAAAACCGCGCAGAGTTGCGGCGGCGTCCCCGGATCGGAGGGTATGGGGCGTGAGAACCTCGATGCCAAAACGCCGCGCCGCCACATGAACCGGGGAAGGCAGGAGTTCGAGGCCGCGCCGCCCGCCGGGTTTTGGCGCGCGGGTATAGACCGCCGCCACAACGTGA